>JBAVTI010000069.1:0-22266 GCA_049696055.1 Paracoccaceae bacterium
GCGATGATGGCCACCATGCGCTGCGATCACCCCGATATCGAGGCCTTTATCGAGGCCAAGAAAGACCCGGCTCGTTTGCGGATGTTTAACCTATCGGTGCTAATCACTGATCCGTTCATGGCTGCGGTCAAGGCCGACGGTTCATGGGAATTGGTTTTCGACGGCAAAGTCTACAAAACCCTGCCCGCACGCGATCTGTGGAATCAGATCATGCGCAATACTTTCGATTTCGCCGAACCCGGCGTGATCTTCATCGACCGGATCAATGCCGCGAACAATCTGAGCTACGTTGAAACCATCGCCGCCACCAATCCCTGCGGCGAGCAACCCTTGCCGCCCTACGGTGCGTGCCTGTTGGGCAGCATCAACATGGCTACCTTGGTCAGCCATCCGTTCGCGGCCAAGGCAGAACTGAACCTTACAGCCCTCGATGATCTGGTGCGCATGGCCGTGCGGATGATGGATAACGTGGTAGACGCCAGCCGTTTTCCCCTTCCAGAACAAGCACTTGAGGCTAAGAATAAGCGCCGCATCGGCCTTGGTGTCACCGGTCTTGCCGATGCTTTGCTGATGCTCGGCCTGCGGTACGGCTCTGAAAAAGCAGCCCTGCAAACCGAAGCCTGGATGAAAGCCATCGCCCGTTCTGCCTATCTGGCATCGGTCGATCTGGCCCGCGAAAAGGGCGCTTTCCCGCTGTTTGACGCTGAAAAATACCTTGCTTCCGGCACCATGCTGGCGATGGACGCCGATGTGCGCGACGCCATTCGCACCCACGGCATCCGCAACGCGCTGCTCACCTCGATTGCCCCCACCGGCACCATAAGCCTTTATGCAGGCAACGTTTCTTCCGGCATCGAGCCGGTTTTCGCCTACGCCTATACCCGCAAGGTTTTGCAAAAAGACGGCAGCCGTACCGAAGAAGAAGTTGTCGATTACGCCGTCCGCCTCTGGCGCGAATTGAAGGGCGACACGCCCTTGCCCGATTATTTTGTGAACGCCCAAACCCTGCCCCCGCTCGACCATGTCCGCATGCAGGCAGCGGCACAAAAATGGGTGGATTCAAGCATTTCCAAGACCATCAACTGCCCGGAAGACATCAGCTTTGAGGATTTCAAAGAGGTCTATATGGCCGCCTGGGATCAGGGCTGCAAAGGCTGCACCACCTACCGCCCCAATGATGTCACAGGCTCGGTACTGACCGTTTCCGAGGCCTCCGACAAAACGCCGTCCGAGGCACCCTCGCATGTGCATTCCGGCAGTGACGGTGCCGAAGTTGTCTATCTTTCCGAACCCTTGGACCGTCCCTCTGCCTTGGACGGCGCCACTTACAAGGTCAAATGGCCGGGCTCTGAACACGCGCTTTATATCACCATCAACGACATCATCATCGCAGGCCACCGCCGCCCGTTCGAGGTGTTCATCAACTCGAAGAACATGGAACATTTCGCCTGGACTGTCGCCCTGACCCGGATGATTTCCGCCGTTTTCCGGCGCGGCGGTGACATCTCGTTTGTGGTCGAAGAACTGAAAGCCGTGTTTGACCCCCGTGGCGGCGCGTGGATGGAGGGTCGCTACATCCCCTCGATCCTCGCCGCAATCGGCAGCGTCATCGAAGGCCACCTGATCGCTATCGGCTTCATCGAGGGCGAGGGTTTGGGGCTAAAATCCGATCCCAAGGCCGAAGCCATGGTCGTCGGCGGCCGCCCCGGCAAAGCCTGCGAAAGCTGCGGCAGTTATGATCTGCGCATGATCGAAGGCTGCATGACCTGTGGCTCATGCGGACAATCAAAGTGCGGTTGATCGGCAGGTTCTGGCGACACAGGGATAACTGATGGCGCGCAGGGTAGGGCTTTCCAGGCGTGTCGCAGGGCGGCTGTGGCCCTACAAAATTGCCCGTTGCTGGTCGCGCATTGCGTTGGCGGATTGACGCACAACCTCGGCAATCTGCAAAAGCTGTTTGGCCAATGGGCTTGTCTTGCGCCAAACCATGCCGATGGTTCGCGACGGTTGCGGGCTTTTGAAGCGCGCGACTGAAACAGACCCCGAGCGTGTCTCGACCGCGACGGCCATTTCCGGGATTAACGTCACACCGATGCCGGCGCTGACCATCTGAACCAATGTCGTCAAAGAGCTGCAGTCCAGCAACTCGCGTGGCAGTGCCGCGCGCATATTGCAAAACGACAGTGCCTGATCGCGAAAACAGTGGCCTTCTTCCAGCAGCAGCAGCCGCATTTCGCGCAGCATTTCGCGGTTGGGCACGGGCTTGTCTGCATCCTCGCCCGGCCGGACCAGCACGAATTCTTCAGAAAACAGCGCAACCTCGACAAGCGAAGGCTCTGACACCGGCAGCGCCACAATGGCCGTATCAAGCCGACCTTCCGCCAGTTCTTGCAGCAGCTTTGGCGTTACCGTCTCGCGCACATGAATATCAAGGTCGGCATTCATCCGCGTCAGGTTGCCGATGATTGTCGGCAGCAGATAGGGCGCGATGGTCGGAATCACCCCGATGCGCAGCCGCCCCACCAGCCGGTCAGGCGAGGCGCGCGCCAGATCGCCAAGTTCATCCACCGATCGCAGGATGTCACGAACCCGCAAAGCGAACGCCTCGCCAAAGTTGCTTGGCCGAACCCCACGTGCGCCACGCTCGAAAAGCTCGGTACCCAAAGATTCTTCCAGTTCTTTGATTTGCATCGACAAAGCAGGCTGCGAGATCCCACAGGCATCCGCCGCACGCCCAAAGTGGCCGTGCTTTGCCAACGCTTCAAAATAGCGCAGCTGCTTAAGCGTAAAATTGATCATAACGACACCTTATCCCCGCAATCAGGAAATTCAACTTAAACTAATGAAGCGTCTTTGATAGAGTGTCCCCAGCAGAGCGAGGAGTAGCCTGCAACGTCACCAACCCGCGCCTCAAAGACCGACGGCGCGCCTTGGGGATGTTGATCCGTTTCCAGACCGCTGAAGACCTCGCAGTTCAATAGACGCAGCCATGATCGGAGAGAACGATGGACGGAAATGATAGCGGCAACGCTGGCAAGTGCCCTGTACTGCACGGTGCAGGCAAACACACAACTTTCGCGACCCGATCGAACCGGGATTGGTGGCCGAACCAGTTGAACCTCAGAATTCTGCACCAGCATTCTGCTTTGTCCAATCCGATGGACCCGGCGTTCAATTACGCCGAAGCGTTCAAGAAACTTGATCTTGATGCCGTGAAGGCCGACCTCTTCGCGCTGATGACGGATTCGCAAGACTGGTGGCCGGCTGACTATGGCCATTACGGGCCGCTGTTCATTCGCATGGCGTGGCACAGCGCGGGCACCTACCGCACCGGCGATGGTCGTGGCGGCGCCTCCACGGGCACGCAACGGTTTGCACCGCTGAACAGCTGGCCCGACAACGTCAACCTCGACAAGGCCCGCCGCCTGCTCTGGCCGATCAAACAGAAATACGGCAACAGCCTGTCCTGGGCCGACCTGATGATCTTTGCCGGCAACTGCGCCCTGGAATCGATGGGCTTTAAAACCTTCGGTTTCGGCGGCGGGCGTGCCGACGTCTGGGAGCCGGAAGAAGATATCTACTGGGGCAATGAGGACACCTGGCTTGGCGACAAGCGCTATGAGGGTGACCGCAACCTTGAAGACCCGCTTGCCGCCGTGCAGATGGGCCTGATCTACGTCAACCCCGAAGGCCCGAACGGCAACCCCGACGCCGTCGCCTCGGGGCGCGACATCCGCGAAACCTTTGCCCGCATGGCGATGAACGACGAAGAAACCGTGGCTCTGGTCGCGGGCGGCCACACCTTTGGCAAATCGCACGGCGCGGGCGATCCGGCGCTGGTCGGGCGCGAACCCGAAGGGGCTGGCCTTCAGGAACAGGGGCTTGGCTGGAAGAATGCCTTTGGTTCCGGGGTTGGCATTGACGCCACCGGGTCGGGCATCGAAGGGGCTTGGAAGCCCAATCCAACCACCTGGGACATGGGCTATCTGAAGGTTCTGTTCAAATATGACTGGAATCTGGTGAAAAGTCCGGCTGGTGCGCAGCAATGGCACGCCATCAACGTCGACCCCGAAGATATGGTTGTCGACGCCCATGATCCTTCGAAATTCCATCCGCCGATGATGACAACCGCCGATATGGCGATGCGGATGGACCCGATCTATGGGCCGATCGCACGGCGCTTCCAGGCCAATCCCGATGCGTTCGCCGACGCTTTCGCCCGGGCTTGGTACAAACTGACCCACCGCGACATGGGGCCGGTTTCGCGCTATGTCGGCCCGCTGGTTCCCGCCGAGGAATTGATCTGGCAAGACCCGATCCCCGCCGTCACCCATAAGCTGATTGACGCAGCCGACATTGCGGCACTAAAGGCCAAAATCCTTGCCTCGGGGCTTACCGTGGCCGAACTGGTCACTACGGCATGGGCTTCGGCGGCAACCTTCCGTGGCTCGGACAAGCGCGGGGGTGCCAATGGCGCGCGCATCCGGCTTGCACCGCAAAAAGATTGGCAGGCCAACCAGCCGACCCAATTGGCGCGCGTGCTTGCAGTGTTGGAGGGCATCCAAAAGGCCTTCAACGCTGCACAAAAAGACAAGCAGGTGTCCATGGCAGACCTGATCGTGCTGGGCGGTTCCGCTGCCGTCGAGCAAGCAGCAAAGACCGCAGGCCACACCGTAACGGTGCCCTTTGCACCGGGCCGCGCCGATGCGTCGCAAGCGCAGACCGATGTCGAAAGCTTTGCCGTGCTTGAACCGATCGCCGATGGCTTTCGCAACTACCTCAAGACCGAATACAGCGTTTCCGCCGAAGAGCTGTTGGTTGACCGCGCACAACTGATGACGCTGACCGCCCCCGAGATGACGGTTCTTGTCGGCGGTATGCGGGTGCTGAACGCCAACGTCGATGGTGCCCAACACGGCGTCTTCACCAACCGTCCGGGGGCACTTACCACCGACTTCTTTGTCAACCTGCTCGACATGGGCACGGTGTGGAAAGCCACCTCTGGCGATGCGTTGTTCGAGGGTAGTGACCGTGTGACCGGCACGCCAAAATGGACAGGCACCCGTGTCGATCTGGTGTTTGGCTCAAACTCGCAGCTGCGCGCACTTGCCGAAGTCTATGCTTGTGACGACAGCCAAAAGGCGTTTGTGCGTGATTTTGTGGCAGCCTGGACCAAGGTGATGAACCTCGATCGTTTTGATCTGGCCTGATCTCAACGCCAAGGCGTTTCGTCTTCGGGCTTGCATCGGGCTGGGGCAGAGAACATCTGTGCCAGCCCACCCATGCCGCAAACGCTGGCGCATGTCACAGACAACATAACAGAGTGGCGTCTCAGAATGCTCTGAGACGCCACCTTTACTTTGCGGCCTTTCGTCAGCGTGGCGCGCCAGCAAGCACACGCCAACCAAGCCACTGACAATGGCGTTTCCACCAAGTCCGAATCTCCCATCGAAAAAGAAGTTTGCGGTTAAGCAACGCCCTGCCGTCCTGCCTGATGCGATCCACCGGGCAGAATGACCATTCGCGTCACGAAAGGGCAGGATGCTGAATGCGGGCAATAGCCCCCCTTGATCCAAGCGCCCGGTGCCACGCAGGCTTGCGTCACCAAAGCTTCATTCCGCCGAAACTGCGCTGTCATAAAGACAACGTATCAGCCCAGCAACCAATCCCGGAGGCCGCTGATGCTGAAGATCCGCAATGTGACGCGTCTGTTTGGCCACAAGGCCGCCGTAGACAATGCCAGCTTTTCGGTGGATCGCGCAGCGTTTGTCGGGATCATCGGGCGCTCGGGTGCGGGCAAGTCCACGCTACTGCGGATGATGAACCGGCTGACCGATGCATCCTCGGGCGAGATCGTGTTTCAGGGTTGCAACGTGCTGGCGCTGCAAGGGGCCGAACGGCGGGCATGGCAAGGCCAATGCGCGATGATCTTTCAACAGTTCAATCTGGTGCCGCGCATGGACGTGGCCTCGAATGTGATGCACGGGCTGTTGAACCAACGCTCGACGCTCGCCACCATGTTCAACCTGTGGTCTGACGCCGATATCACCCGCGCCCTTGAAATTCTGGAACGCCTCGGCATCGCCGATCAGGCCGCCAAACGTGCCGAAGCGCTGTCGGGTGGTCAGCAGCAACGTGTGGCGATTGCCCGCGCGCTGATGCAAGACCCAGCGGTCATTCTGGCCGACGAACCCATCGCCAGCCTCGATCCGATGAACGCCCAGATCGTGATGGATACCCTGCGCCGCATCCACGAAGAAGATGGCCGCACGGTCGTAGCCAACCTGCATACCCTCGACACCGCGCGCCGCTATTGCGACCGGGTGATCGGCATGCGCGACGGTCGCATCGTGTTCGACGGCACACCCGAACAGCTGACCACCGGTGTTGCACGCGACATCTACGGCGCCGACGCAAGCTTTTCCGAAGCCACCACCTCCACCGCCATCGACCAGGCTGATCAGGCCTATGCCGAGGCGATGCTGGCCTGACGTTCACCCCGGCCCATAAGGGCCATCCAACCGGAGACGACAATGAAAAAGCTGCTTGCCCTTCTGGCTGCCACCACCACGCTTGCCACCCCCGTTCTGGCCCAGGATGCCATCACCGAATTCAACATCGGCATTCTTGGCGGTGAAAACGCCCAAGACCGCATGACATCGAACGAATGCTACCGCAAGCTGGTCGAAGACGCACTTGGCGTTCCGGTCAAGCTCTTCACCCCGGCCGACTATGATGGCGTCATTCAGGGCCAACTCGGCGGCACCATCGACCTCGCGTTTCATGGCGCGGCGTCTTATGCCAAACTGTTTCTGACCGACCCCGAAGCCGGTGAAGTCGCGCTGACCACCAAACACCTCAATGGCACCACCGGCTACTACTCGATCGGCTTCGCGCGCAAAGACGCTGGCATCACGTCGATGGAAGACGCCAAGGGCAAATCCTTTGCCTTCGCCGACCCGAACTCGACCTCGGGCTATCTGGTCCCCTACACCGAACTGACCGCCAAATACGGCGTCATGGAAGACTACTTCTCCGAAGTGAAGTTCTCGGGCGGCCACGAACAAACCATCGTCGGCGTCTCCAATGGCGATTTTCAGGCGGGCGTGTCGTGGGCAGACGGTGACGGCAACTGGGAAGACGGCTTCAACGCTGGTGCCTTTCGCAAAGCCGCCGATGCTGGCCTTGTCGACATGAACAATCTGGTGGAAATCTGGCGCTCAAGCCTGATCCCCGAAGGTCCGATGGTGCTGCGCAAATCGCTGCCGCAAGACGTCAAGGACAAGGTCATTGCTTTGACCGATACGCTGGCTGAAACCGACAAGGATTGCTTCTACGCTGTCAGCGCCGGCGAGAATCTGGATTTCGTGCCGATCACCCATGACGCTTACCTCAGCGTAATCGAGTCGCGTAAATTGGCCGATAAATGAATTTTTAGCACCAAAACGCCGGGCTTCCCACAAAGGAGCCCGGCAATTCATTTCGGGGAAAAGATGGTCGATATCGCATTTGGGCCGGAACCGGGGCAGCGCCCTGATCTGGCCAACGCTACCCAGGCCTACCTCCACCAATCCCGCCGCAAACGGATGTATAGCGGCATCCTGCTGGTGGTGTTTGTCGCCATGATGGCTTCAGGCTTTCACGTGGCCGAAGATCGCAACGCCGGTGGCTTTCTCGCCGGGTTGCCGCAGCTTGGCGATTTCCCCGCCGAAGTCTTGTCCGAGGCGTGGACAAACCGTGCCAACCTGCCCGGCCTCTTCATCCAATTCCTGCCGTCCTTGTTGGAAACCATCAACATTGCCGCCGTTTCCACCTTGCTTGGCGCGCTGATCGGTGCGGTCTTTGCCTTGCTCTCCACCCGTGGCCTTGCTCGCTGGCCGCGCTTGACCCCGCTGTTCCGCCGCCTGCTTGATCTGATGCGCGCCATCCCTGAAATCGTCATCGCACTGGTCTTGATCTTCATCCTTGGCGGCGGCCCGATCCCCGCCGTTCTTGCCATCGCCTTTCACACTGCCGGTGCCTTGGGCAAACAATTCTCCGAGGTCGCCGAAAATGCCGATCTTAAACCGGTCGAGGGCCTGACCTCGGTCGGTGCCACCTGGGGGCAAAAGATGTGGCTTGGCGTGATGCCACAGGTCGCCCCGAACTGGCTTGGCTACGCCCTGATGCGGTTCGAGATCAACATCCGCGCCTCTGCCATCCTTGGCTTCGTCGGCTCTGGCGGTATCGGCTACGACCTGAAACTTGCGATGCAATGGGGCGGCGGCAAGTATGATCAGGTGATTGCAATTTTCCTGCTGTTGTTCCTGACCATCGTCGCTTTCGATCAGCTGTCCAGCTACTACCGCAACCGCTTGGTAAAGGGCCACTGACATGACCGACGCAACCCTGACCCTGCAAATCACCCGGCGTTTCCGTGCCAAACGCCTGCTGGCCTTCGCAACCCCTGTCGTGATCCTTGCGTACTTCACCTATATCTTCTTTGCCTTTGATGTCGCGGGTCTCGCCGCGCGCGCCCGGCTCGACAATGCCGCCATCCTGCTGTCGGATTTCTGGTCTTACAAAACCCACGTCACCCGTAACAATCAGTCGGGTGAACTGACTGTGGCCATCGAAGGCGAGGGCAAAGGCACCTATCCTGACGGCCAGATGCCGGAATGGGTTGCTGTGCAAAACGGCGTCACAACCATCACCCTTGGCCAAGGCCACATCGTTACCTATGACGATGCAGGCGCGCACTTTGTGGTGCCGGGCTATGGCACCATCAAGGTTCGCGGCAAGGACGGCAAGGTGGAACTCACCGCGCCTCAACCGTTGCCCACTTGGATAAACGCCTCCGATACCCGCGTCTCGGTCACCACCGATCAGGGCCGCTTTGCCTACACCCGCTCCAAGGTTGAAACCTTCCGCTATCAACCGGGATGGGAGCTGTTCTTCTTTACTCTCGACAGCCCGTTTAGCAGAAAATCGGCCGTTCAACTGGCGGCGCTTGCGACGGTGGGCGACCGTGTCGATCCCGCCCGCTCGAACATCGGCTATATGCTGTCCGAGTTCTGGACCAACAAAATGTGGCACCACGGCGTGGTGGCCGGGGCGCTGTTTGAAACCGTGCTGATGGCGTTTCTGGGCACCATGGGGGCAGCGTTGATTGCGTTGCCGCTGGCCTTTCTTGCGGCGACAAACTTTGCCCCGTTCCGGGCGGTCCGGTTTGCCTTCCGCCGCGTCTTCGATTTCTTGCGCGGCGTGGATGGTCTGATCTGGACCATCATTCTTTCGCGCGCCTTTGGTCCCGGCCCGATGACAGGCGCACTGGCCATTCTGCTTACCGATACCGGTTCTTTCGGCAAATTGTTTTCCGAAACGCTAGAGAATATTGACGAAAAACAGGTCGAGGGTATTGGCTCTACCGGTGCAAACGCCGTGCAGCGCGCCCGCTTTGGCGTCATTCCGCAGATCACCCCGGTGTTGCTCAGTCAGGTGCTTTACTATCTCGAATCCAACACCCGCAGCGCCACGGTAATCGGTGCCATCGTCGGTGGTGGTATCGGGCTTTTGCTGACGCAGGCGATCCAGACCCAGAAGGATTGGGAAGAAGTCAGCTACTACATCGTGCTGATCGTGCTGATGGTCATGGCAATGGATACCTTCTCGGGCTGGCTGCGAAAACGTCTGATCAAGGGGTAAGTGGCGCGCCGATACCCGCGGGTTCGTTCGGCCCATGGTGCCGCGTTATCGGCAGTTTCAAAGGTTAATAAAGAGTGAACAATTTTTTTGTAATACAGTAATATCAATGTGTTACGCTTTATAACACGCGTGTTATGCCGGTGATAACACACCCCCAAAAGGTCCGAAAATGCCAAAACTCTCTGCCTCAGAACCGCATATCCATCCCGATTGCCTGATCTTCAGTTCAACTTTCGGCGCCTATTGCGAGGTCGGCACCGGCAGCCGCGTTCTCCATTCCACCTTCCAGGACTACGCCTACTGTGACCGCCTGTCCGACATCGCCAACACGACCGTCGGCAAGTTTGCCAACATCGCCGCAATGACCCGGATCGGCCCGACCGATCATCCGATGGCCAACGCCTCGCTGCACCACTTTCTCTACCGTTCCTCTTACTATTGGCAGGATGCGACCGACGACCCCGCCTACTTCGCCGCGCGCGAGGCCCGCCGCACCATCATTGGCCCCGACACATGGATCGGCCACGGCGTGATCATCAAGCCCGAGGTCACCATCGGCGCCGGTGCCGTCATCGCTTCCGGGGCGGTGGTCACCAAAGACGTGCCGCCCTACATGATCATGGCAGGCCTGCCCGCCACGCCCATGCGGCCCCGTTTTCCACGCAACATCGCTGACCGCCTGCAAGCCTTGGCCTGGTGGGATTGGTCGCACGAAACCCTGCGCCAAGCCCTCCCCGATTTCCGCAGCCTACCCGCCGAAGCCTTTCTCGAAAGATACGACGGCTAGCCCAATTCCAGGAACCACTCTCTGGGGCATCGCGCCCCTCCTCGCCTCCCGTGGCATATCAACGGAAAACGGCAGGTTGACTGCGGCACCGTTGGGCAACCACGTAGCCAGAGAGAGGGGCAATGCCGAACAAACGTGCGCCGCCCTCAGATCACTCGGCCGCGACCCTAAGGGCTTCGGGTTGCGCCAAAAAGCGCCGCGCCGCCTCGCCGGCCAGATAGCTCATCCGCCCGCCACTGATCGTGGCCTCTATCACCCGCGTCCTGGCATTCACCAAGACCATATCCGCGCGCAACCCCTGATCCAAACGACCGCGATCCGCCAGCCGCATGATATCTGCCGGACGCGAGGAAACCATTGCCCAGGCCTGCGGCAAACTCAGCAATCCACTGTCGGTCATCGCCCAAACCGCCATCGGCAACGCCGGAATATGATAATCTGACACCAGTACATCGCAAAGACCATCCGCGACCAAAGCCTGTGCCGAGATATTCCCCGCCTGACTGCGCCCCCGCACCACATTCGGCGCACCCATGATTACCGGACTCATCATCGCATGCGCCGCCGCCGCCGCCCGGCGAGACAGCGGAAACTCCGCAATCTTTGCCCCGATCATCGAGTAGCGCTCGCGCGTTTCGCCATCTGGATCGTCATGGCTGCCGTAAAGCACCCCCATCGCATCAAACGCTTCAGCAAGAGTACAAAGGCTCCGCGGCACATCCCTTGCGCGCGCCGCCGCCGCCTCTATCGCGTCGATCAACTCTTCCGCAGTCTTACCCACCTTACGCGCCCAAGTGGCAAAATCGGTGGGGGCGATGCGGGCCATATGAAGGCCCTCTGACAGATGGTCGTTAAACACCACATAGTCGATACGGTGGCGCTTTACGGCCGCGATCAGCCGCGCGGTTTCGGATACCAGATGCGTCTCTGCACGTATCTGCAGCCGCAAATCCGTTAAGGCGTGCCCCCGGTAATCGTCCAACGCTACCATTACCGCCTCGGCGTGATCCGGTCCACGCTGCCCGCCTTCCCAACTCCATCCCTGCGCCAGATAGGCCGTTGTCACCCCATGTGCCGCTGCCTCGCGGTCAAACGAGGCCAGACCGGCCGCCAGTGGAAACGGCGCAGAGGGTCGCGGCACCATTTGGCGTTCAAAGCCATCGCCATGTAGGTCGATGATGCCGGGCAGGATCAGAAAACCTGACAGGTCGACTTCGGGCAATGGCCCGCGCGTGATCTTGCCTTCGGCCAAGCCAATCGACTTTTGCTGCATCACCCCATCGCGAAGAATGTGTGCGCCGGTAAGGCGAAGCGGGGGCATGTATGTATGCATGGCGCTATCCAGTTGATGATTTTGCCTGTGGATAACCCCATCACGCAACGACGTTATGACAATCCGTCAGGGGCAACCGTTAGTGTCACCCGCTCACCCGCGAACCAAGTGGTTCCGAATTCAACCGGCACCCCCGCTGCGTCAATGTTCACGGCAACCGAACGAAGCAGTGGTGATCCTTCGGCCAACCGCAACTGCAAGGCAAGCAGGGCATCGGCGGCAATGGCCGTAATTTTCGTCGAGGTCCGGGTATAATCGTTCACTCCCGCTTCGGCCAAGGCGGCGGTCACCGAGTTTACCCGTGCCATAACCGAGAGCAGATCAGGAAACCTGACCGCAGGAAACACCGAGCGAAACATTGCCAATGGCGCAGCATCGGCCAAGGACAACCCATCGACCACATGTACCGACGCACCGGGCAAAAGCGCCAGCGCCTCGGCTTCGAGACTATCCGCTGCCCGGGTTTCCAGTCGCAGAATTTGCCGTGACGGCGTGCGCCCCGATGCCAACACGTTTTGATGAAACCGCACCCTTCTGCCCAAGGGATAATCCGTCGGCGTCACGGCAACAAAAACCCCTGCCCCGCGCCTTGAATGCACTGTGCCGGCCTCGGCCAAGGTGGCCAGTGCATGGCGAACCGTGTGACGGTTCACACCAAAGCGGGCCGAAAGCACAGCTTCGGTCGGCAGTTTATCGCCGGGGCGATAATGGCCCGAACTGATTTCGCAAGAAATTGCTTCGGCAATCGACTTCCAGATCGCGGAACGGGTCATTGTTACGAAAATTTCACGTGCATTTTACGGACCCCAGCCATAATGATTTGTCTAGTTGTATAGTAACTTAGACAACTTCACAAGATGTCGAGATTAAAATGACAAGACAGTCTACCGCTTCTGACCTCTTTGACCGCAAGGCTTGGATGGGTCTTTTGGCCCGCGCCAATCCCGCGCGAGTAGCCGAGCTTTTTCCCACCCTTCCTGCACATGAATTTCTGCGGACACCAGAAATTGGCGCGGTGATGGTGCGGGGCCGCATCGGCGGTACCGGCCAGCCGTTTAATCTGGGTGAGATGACCGTGACGCGTTGCGCGTTGCGGCTGGGTGCGGGTGCCGTGGGCCATGCCCATGTGCAGGGCCGCGACAAAGCCCATGCAACCCGCGCTGCAGTGCTGGACGCGCTGTTGCAAAACGATCAGAACAAAGACCTTCACGCCGCTGTTCTGGGCCCTCTGGCCGCAGAAGAAACCGCACGCCGCAACATCCGCGCCAGCAAGGCAGCAGCAACACGGGTTGAATTCTTTACCCTTGTGCGCGGAGAAGACCAATGAATTCAGATACATTGCTGGGCGGGTTTAGGGACGCCCCGGTTCAATCCTCGCATGCATTCCGAGCCGCGCTGGAAGTTCTGTCTCGGCCCGGCGAAATCCGTGTTGTTTCGGGGGCCACGCCGCCTGCGCCTTTGTCAACGGCGGCGGGCGTGCTGCTGCTGACGTTGTGCGACGGCACCACTCCGGTTCATCTGGCGGGCGCATATGACTGCGCGGCCCTGCGCGACTGGATCACCTTTCACTGCGGTTCGCGGCTGGTGGGCGCGTCTGATGCGGTTTTCGCGGTGGGCAACTGGCAGGCATTGCAGCCGGTGGATCGCTTTGCGGTGGGCCTGCCAGACTATCCAGACCGCTCGGCCAGTTTGATCATCGAAATGTCCGAGTTGGAGGCAAAAGGCGCACGTCTGACGGGGCCGGGAATTGCCAATCAGGCGCGATTGTCGCTGCCAGAGGTGGCCGCGTTCCAAGCAAACCGGGCGCTGTTTCCGTTAGGTTTTGATTGCTTTTTCACTTGCCGTGACCGCCTTGCCGCTTTGCCCAGATCAACCCGCGTGGAGGATTGCTGATGTATGTAGCGGTAAAGGGCGGCGAGCGCGCCATTGACAACGCACACTCTTGGCTGGCCGAAGAGCGGCGCGGCGATACCTCGGTGGCGGAACTTTCGCTGTCGCAGATCCGCGAGCAACTTGCATTGGCAGTAAATCGGGTGATGGCAGAGGGGTCGCTGTATGACCCCGATTTGGCGGCTTTGGCGATCAAGCAAGCCCGTGGCGATTTGATCGAGGCGATCTTCCTTTTGCGCGCCTATCGCACGACCTTGCCGCGGTTGGGCACTTCCTGCCCGGTGGAAACCGCACAGATGGCAGTGATCCGGCGCATTTCGGCGACGTTCAAAGACCTGCCGGGGGGCCAGGTGCTTGGCCCGACTTTTGATTACACGCACCGCTTGCTGGATTTCAAACTGGCAGCGGAGGGTGAGATTGCGGCAGCCGCAACGTCACCGGCAGGGTTGGTCGCAGTGCCGCGCGTGACCGAGTTTCTGAACCGAGATGGCATGATCGAGGCGGAACCCGCAGGCAACGACACTCCCTCCGACTTGACACGCGAGCCGATGGAGCTGCCGGCCAGCCGCGCCTTGCGCCTGCAGGCGATCACGCGCGGGGATGAGGGGTTCATTCTGTCGATGGCCTATTCCACCCAGCGCGGCTATGGGCGCACACATGCTTTTGTAGGCGAGCTGCGTATCGGCACGGTCGCTGTGGAAATGGATATTCCCGAACTGGGCTTTGCCGTAGAAATAGGCGAGATCGAGCTTACGGAATGCGAGACGGTGAACCAGTTCAAAGGCAGCAAAACCGAGCCGCCGCAGTTCACCCGTGGCTATGGTCTGGTATTTGGCCAAACCGAACGCAAGGCGATTGCGATGAGCCTGGTAGACCGTGCCTTGCGGTGGGCAGAATTGGGTGAGGATTACACCGGTGCCCCGGCGCAGGACGAGGAATTTGTGCTGATGCATGCCGACAACGTGCAAGCCACCGGATTTTTGGAACATATCAAGCTGCCGCACTATGTTGATTTCCAATCGGAATTGGAACTGGTGCGCCGTTTGCGTGCCGATGTAGCTGCCGCGCGGGAGGCCGCCGAATGACCGATCAGGTTTATAACTTTGCTTACCTTGATGAGCAGACCAAACGCATGATCCGCCGCGCCATTCTGAAGGGCGTGGCGATTCCCGGCTATCAGGTTCCTTTCGCCAGCCGCGAAATGCCGATGCCCTATGGCTGGGGCACCGGCGGCGTGCAGGTGACCGCCGCCTGCCTGACACCGGACGACACGCTGAAGGTTATCGACCAAGGTGCCGATGACACCACCAACGCAGTGTCGATCCGCAAATTCTTTCAGCGCACGGCTGGTGTGGCGGTGACTGAGGCCACTACGGACGCGACCATCATCCAAACCCGCCACCGTATTCCAGAAGCAGCCCTTACGGCAGGGCAAATCCTTGTCTATCAAGTGCCGATCCCCGAGCCTTTGCGTTTTCTGGAACCGCGCGAGTCCGAAACCCGCAAGATGCACGAGTTGGAAGAATATGGCCTGATGCACGTCAAGCTTTACGAAGACATCGCCCGTCACGGTACTATTGCCACCTCTTACGACTATCCGGTCAAAGTGGAGGGGCGCTATGTGATGGACCCTTCGCCGATCCCGAAATTTGACAACCCAAAACTGTCGGACTCTCCCGCACTGCAACTGTTCGGCGCGGGGCGCGAGCAGCGGATCTATGCGCTGCCGCCGTTTACCCATGTGGTCAGCCTTGATTTCGACGACCATCCGTTCGAAGCCTCGAAGGCGGCGCATGACTGTGACCTGTGTGGCGCGGATACCAGCTACCTTGATGAGGTGATTACTGACGATATAGGCGGACGCATGTTTGTCTGTTCAGACACAGACTTTTGCCGCACCCGGCGCGAGGCCGGGCATGTCGGCGCTTTGGGTGTGCCAATGGCCAAAGGAGGCATATGATGGGGGCCATGGATAGACGTGTGTCAGCCATTGGGGCTGAAGATCAGCCTTTGCTTTGCGTGCAAGGTCTGACCAAACGTTACGGCACGCGGATCGGCTGTGCCAATGTGTCGTTTGATCTTTATGCCGGAGAGGTACTTGGGATTGTTGGGGAAAGCGGTTCTGGAAAATCAACGCTGCTGTCCTGCCTTGCCGGTCATCTGGCCCCCGACGAAGGCCGCGTGATCTTTGAAACTGTGCAAGGCCCGCGCGATACGGTCAAGATGGCCGAGGCTGAACGCCGACGCATGGCACGCACCGATTGGGCCTTTGTGCATCAAAATCCGCGTGATGGTTTGCGCATGGGCGTTTCGGCGGGCGGCAATGTCGGCGAACGCCTGATGGCGATTGGCGCACGTCATTACGGCGATATCCGGGCGCAGGCGATAGATTGGCTGGGCCGCGTTGAAATAGCCGCTGATCGCATTGACGACCGCCCAAGCGCTTTTTCGGGTGGGATGCAGCAGAGACTGCAAATCGCCCGCAATCTGGTGACCGGACCGCGGCTGGTGTTCATGGATGAACCGACCGGCGGCCTTGATGTCTCGGTTCAGGCGCGGCTATTGGACCTATTGCGCGGTCTTGTACGCGAGATGGGACTGTCGGCAATCATCGTCACCCATGATCTGGCAGTGGTGCGGCTTTTGGCGGACCGACTGATGGTCATGAAGGACGGCCATGTCGTGGAACAAGGCCTGACAGATCAAGTTCTCGATGACCCGCAGCACGCCTATACACAATTGCTGGTCTCTTCAGTTTTGCAGGTTTGAGATGATCGAAATACGCAATCTTTCCAAAAGCTTTACGCTGCACAATCAGGGCGCCGCAGTGATCCCGGTGATGGCGGGCGCAAACCTGAGCGTCGTTCCGGGCGAATGTGTCGGTCTGATTGGCGCATCGGGTGCCGGGAAATCGACGCTGATGCGGATGGTTTGGGGCAATTACCTCGCGGCCACAGGCGTGATCCGCGTCGGCGATCTGGATGTGGCACAGGCGCAACCGCGACAGATCATCCAACTGCGGCGGCAGACGCTGGGCTATGTCAGCCAATTTCTGCGCGTGGTGCCACGTGTGCCGACGCTGGATGTGGTAGCCGAGCCTTTGCTGAACCTTGGAGTCCCCAAAGCTCAGGCGCTTGAACGGGCGGCGCATCTTTTGGCGCGGCTGAACATTCCGCAACGGCTATGGCAGCTGTCGCCCACCACTTTTTCGGGTGGCGAGCAGCAGCGGGTCAACATCGCGCGTGGATTTGCCCACCCCTATCCGGCACTACTGCTTGATGAGCCGACCGCCAGCCTTGATGAGGCAAACCGCGAGGTCGTCTTGACCCTGATCGAAGAGGCCAAGGCCCGTGGTGCCGCAATCCTGGGGATATTCCACGACGAGGCTGCGCGCGCGCGGGTGTGTGATCGGCTGATCGACGTGCGTGAATTCGCGCCGCAGGCTGTGGCATGACGGGGCGGCTTTTTCTTGTCGTAGGCCCATCAGGGGCGGGAAAGGACACGCTTTTGGCGGGGGCAAAGGCAGCCAATCCAGTGCTGCACTGGGCGCGGCGCGTGATCACGCGACCTGAAACCGTCGGTGGAGAGCCGTTTGAAGGTGTCAGCGCCGAAGAATTTCAAGCGAGGCTTTTGGCGGGGGACTTTGCGCTGCACTGGCAGGCACATGGACTGCGCTATGGCGTTCCGTTTACGGAAACGGCGGCGCTTAAGCAGGGCCACGATGTGCTGGTTAACGGCTCTCGTGGCGCGATTCCGGCGGCGTTGGCGGCGTTTCCTGATCTGACTGTAATTAGAATCTGTGCCCCCGCCGCCATTTTGGCCGAACGGCTTGCCGCACGCGGCAGGGAAAGCCACGCGGACATCAAGGCGCGGTTGGACCGTGCCGACTATGATCTGCCGATCGGCGTCGATGTGATTGACATCCATAACGATTCCTCCCCTGCCGAGGGCATTGCGCGATTGCTTCAGGCGCTTAGCGCATAGCGATGCAGAAGATGAAAGCGCCCGGCCTCATCCTCGCCAACCAGGCACAAATCCTCTACCCGAAAGGGCGTTGGAACCAGTCTTGCGAAATGCGTGGCTGCAACCTTTGCGACGTCGGGGTGTTCGGCCTCGGTCAGCGGGCCAGTCAGGGTCAAATGAAAACGAAACTCTTCCATAACATACGGATAGCCGTAAGCCGCCAACAACTCTCGCTGGCGCGCTGTCAGCCGGTCTGGGCGGCGGCGGGCGATTTCTGCTTTGGTAAGAGGCGCGCGGTAGGGGTCAAGACTGCGGACAACCTCGGCAGCCAGCGCCATAAGCGCGGCGGTATCCCCTTGCGGAACCAACGCGAGGAAACCTTCCAGATTGATCATCTGCAAGCCGGGCAATACGACTGGCCGCAACGAGGCCGCAAGCCTGGCGGTTGCCTGCGAAAAATCGGCGTACCGCACCCCTTCGGCCAGCCGGAATGGCGCCTTGATCGTGCCGTGAAAGCCATATTTGCGCGGCTCGGAGGTGATCTCGGCCAAGGGGCGCGGCAAGGTGACAGTGGGCTGTGGTACCACATTTCCGGTCTGCATGTCCCAACCCAGCCACGTGGCTGCAGAATCGGCAAACTCGCCTGCTTTGGGCGCGTAATAGATCGCGTAGCGTTTCATCTTTTCCATACCTGCCACCCTTGCCCGGCAATCGTCACACGGCTGTGACAGTCTCCTGCCATCTCCGTCCTATTTGCACAACGAAGGCCGCCCTGATGACCGAAATCATTCTTGCCAATGCCACGCTGGTTCTTCCGACCGAGGTGATCCACGGCAGCCTGCGCATTGAAAACGGCCATATCACGGCCATAGACCAAGGCGCCAACGTGCCCAGCGGGGCCATCGACTGCGAAGGCGATCTGGTAATGCCTGGCCTGATCGAGTTGCATACCGACAACCTTGAACGCCACATCGAGCCGCGCCCCAAAGTGAACTGGCCCCATGCCAGTGCCATCATTGCGCATGACGCCGAACTTGCCAGCGTTGGCATCACCACGGTATTTGACGCGTTGCGGGTGGGGTCGGTGGTATCGAAAAAGAAAGCGGATTACGGTGAATACGCCCGGCATCTGGCGGATGAAATCCTGGATTTGCGGGGAAAAGGCGCGCTGCGGATCAGCCATTTTCTGCACCTTCGCGCCGAAGTGTGCAGCGAAACCCTGATCGAAGAACTGGCAAAGTTCGGGCCCGAGGACAGGATCGGCATTGTCAGCCTGATGGATCACACACCCGGTCAGCGCCAGTTCCGCGACCTTACGCAACTGCGGGCCTACGTTTGTGGAAAGCACGGGCTGTCGGATGCTGAATTTGAAGGCCACGTCGCTGATCAGGTTGATCTTTCGCGCCGCCTGGGTGCCGCACACGAAGCCGCTGCAGTAAGCGAGGCACGACGCTTTGGCGCAGTGCTGGCCAGCCACGATGATACCACCCCTACGCAGGTTGCCATCTCTGCCCGCCATGGCGCGCATTTTGCAGAGTTTCCCACCACGGTTGAGGCAGCGCGGGCCTGTCGCACCCACGGCATCAAGCTGATGATGGGTGCCCCCAATCTAATCCGGGGCGGGTCGCATTCCGGCAATGTCGCGGCCAGCGTGCTGGCGGAAGAAGACCTGTTGGATATCGTCTCATCCGACTACGTCCCCTCGGCACTTCTGTCTGCGGCGCTGCTACTGAGCGACCTGTGGGGCGATGTGGCCCGGGGCGTGCGCACCGTTACTTCGGCACCGGGAACCGCCGCCGGGTTGACCGACCGTGGCCACCTGGATTTGGGCGCGCGGGCCGATGTCATCCGTGTCACCCGGCTGGCTGGCGCGGCGGCGCTACGTGGAACTTGGGTTCAAGGCAAGCGCGTCGCTTGATCTCGACATATTTCGTGGCTATGCAACTGATCCCGTTCGCTCTCCGATCGCATTTGTGGGAAATTTTCTTTGACGCATGGCGGGCGATGATTTGACAAACACGATGCTGACTGCCGCCCCGGATTTTCGACACGGCGCAAGTCGGAGAGGGATTCATTTGGCTGCCAGTGAATTGGCAAATTCGCATCGGTTGGTACATCAGAAAGACCGAATTGGATCGACCGCAATCATTAGTTTTGGGGGCGACTTCAAAAGGGCAATTGGCCCAAAAAAGTGTCAGGGCACCCGAAGCCTTCGCACGGCAATCCAGCTTATTGCGGCCATCACCCCTGCGGTGCCAAGGCAAAGCGGCAAGCCGCCGATCTGATAGCTGATCCCCGATAATGCCGTGCCCAAAAGTCGCCCCGCAGCGTTGGCCATGTAGTAAAAACCCACATCCATCGTAACGCGGTCCTCGCCGCTGAATGCGAGGATAAGGTAGGAATGCACTGACGAGTTCACCGCAAATACAAAGCCAAAGGTCAATAGCCCAGCCACCAGTGTCAAGGTCAACCAAGGCGCCGGATTGCCCGCAACGTATGCCAAGGCGGCCAGAGCAAAGGGGATTGGCGTCAAGATCGCGGCCCAGCGGATGGCTTTTCCGATAATCGCGGCCTCTGACGCTTTCTTTGCGTTGATCAAGCTTGGGGCTGCCGCCTGAACCGCGCCATAGGCGATGATCCAAAGCGCCAAGAAGCCCCCGATAAGAAAAAATGCGGCGCGGCGGCTGTCGGGGCTGCCGTCTGACAGCACGGATTGAAAATAGACCGGGATGCCGACGACAAACCAGACGTCCCGCGCACCGAACAGAAATAGACGCGCCAATGACAGCCGATTGATCCGGGTATCGGTCGACCAGATTTGTGTAAACTTGGCTGCCTTGTTTCCGGTCGGCAGCCCTGCGGGTAGGAATACCACCACCGCAACCAAGATCACGCTTAGAATTGCCGCCATGCTCCAGATCGCCGTCTGAAACCCGGCCAAACTCAGCAGCGCCGCGCCGAGAAAGAACCCAGCACCCTTGACCGCATTTTTCGACCCCGTCAGCACCGCTACCCACCGAAACAAGCCGCCATCGCCCTTGGGCGCCAACAGTTTTACCGCTGATTTCGATGACATCTTGGCCAGATCCTTGGCCACGCCAGACACGCCTTGCACTGCCATAACAAAGCTGACCGAGGCTGCAATGCTCCAACCCGGATCAAGCTGCGCAAGAGCCACAAGTGCTGCGATTTGCAGGCCAAGTCCTGCATACAGTGTTGTCGCCAATCCAAAACGTGCCGCAATCCAACCCGCAGCAAGGTTTGTGACGATCCCCGCCACCTCATATAGCAAGAACAGCCAAGCCAGTTGGATCGGCGAGAAACCCAGACCGTTAAAGTGCAATAGCACCAGCATCCGCAGCGCGCCGTCCGACAGCATAAAGGCCCAATAGGCTGCCGTTACCGCTCCATAAGCGCGCGATGGGTTCACAACGAACCCGCCACCATGCGGGTAATGTCGGCCAAACGGCACGCATATCCCCATTCGTTGTCATACCAAGCATAAATCTTGACCTGCGTGCCAGCGATCACCATCGTGCTGGCCGCATCAATGATTGATGACCGCGGATCATTGACATAGTCCGAAGACACCAGCGGTCGACTCTCATAGCCAAGAATACCCTTCAGTGGGCCTTCTGCTGCCGCCTTGAACAACGCATTCACCTCGGCCACCGTCGTTTCGCGCGCCACTTCGAACACGCAATCGGTTAGCGAGGCATTCAACAATGGCACTCGAACGGCATGGCCGTTGAGGCGACCCGCCAACTCGGGGTAGATTAGCGTGATCGCCGTAGCCGACCCGGTACTGGTCGGGATCAGGTTCATCAGGGCAGATCGCGCCCGCCGCATATCCTTGGCCGGTCGGTCTACGATGGTTTGGGTGTTGGTCACGTCATGGATCGTCGTGATAGAGCCATGACGGATACCAATGCCTTCGTGGATCACCTTTACCACCGGAGCCAGACAGTTGGTCGTACAGCTGGCGGCCGTGACAAGATGGTGCTCGGCCGCGTCATAGAGGTGATGGTTGATGCCAAAAACAAGGTTCAGCGCGCCGCCATCTTTGACCGGAGCCGAAACGACAACCTTCTTCACCCCCGCAACATAGTAAGGCGCAACTTTGGCCGCAGTTTTGAACACGCCCGTGCAGTCGATCACCAGATCTACGCCCAAGGCGACCAACGGTAAATCCTCGATCCGTTTGGCGGCAGTCAACAGCATGCGTTGGCCATTCAGGGTCAGGCTTTCGCGATCATAGCTGATCTTGGCCGACCAACGGCCATGTACAGAGTCAAACTCCATCAGCAGCGCGTGCTGTTCGGCATTGCCAAGGGGATCATTGATCAGCACGATTTCGCCTCCCGACCCGGAATCGATCAGGTCACGCAGGGCAAGTTTGCCAATCCGGCCAAGGCCGTTTAAAGCGATGCGGGTCATGGCGATCAGTCCTTGCCGATGGCGTCAAGATGCTGTTGCAGCGCGAGCTTTTCCAGCTCGGCAAAGGGCAAGGCCGCAAAGGCAAGAATGCGGCGGCGCAGGGCGGAATAGGCATCGGCAAAAGCCAACGCCTTTTCAGCATCCGTTCCGGTGGCGCGCACCGGATCAGGCA
>JBAVTI010000070.1:0-8792 GCA_049696055.1 Paracoccaceae bacterium
CCCTGCGCAATGACTGTCACCGTGCCATGATCTATGCCGGTCGGCACAACATGAAAACCAGCATTTTCCGCCAACATAGAGACTGTTTCTGGTAGTGCGTCCGTGGAAAGATCAATGTCTCCCACAGGCTTTCCCAACAAGGCATCCCGCACGCAACCCCCAACAAACAATGCCTGAAACCCTGCCAAAGTCAGCGTGTCGCAAATCTTTTGCGTATTGGGGTTTTCCAGCCAAGCCCCAGCAACTTTCATAGCGCCATCCTTTCCGCCAAGCCCCGCAAGATGCGAGCCGTCGCACCCCAAATGTAATAGGGACCAAAAGGAACCGCATAGTAGCGGCGCATTTCTCCGCGCCAAAGCCGCTTTTCCACGCGATAGCGCGTGATGTCAGTCACATGCGACAAGGGAACGGAAAATACCTCTTCGACTTCTCCCGCTTCTGGAAGGGCACGGAAATCGGCTCTGATATGGCCCAAAATGGGCGTAATTGTAAAACCAGTCACCGTTTCATGCGCAGACAAACGCCCCACTATCTGAACAAAGGCGGGGGCGAGCCCAATCTCCTCTTGTGCCTCTCGTAGGGCGGCCGCCTCTGGATCAGCATCAGTTGCGTCGATTTTTCCGCCCGGAAATGCTATCTGGCCGGGATGATGCTTCAAGTGCGACGCTCGTTTGGTAAGGATAATCTGCGCGCCATATGGGCGATCCCAAACAGCCACCAGAACGGCGGCGGGGCGCAAAATGCGCCCCGGAGAAAGAACCACTGTCGGATTCAGATCAAAGTCCGATGATTCGCCTGCGGGACGTCTTAACGCCCTTTGCAGATCGTCAGGCCCCATCACCCAGATCCTTTTCCGCTTCAAAGCCTAGGGTCTTGGGGTCGAACTCGTAATGAGCACCGCAGAACTGGCAGTCGGCCGTCAGAATTCCTTCTGGCGTGGTCATGTGGCGGATTTCCTTTTGCGAATAGATGCCAAGTGAATTGCGCACTTTATCAGCAGAACAGGAACAACCAAATCGCACCGGCTGCGGGTCAAAGACGCGCGGTCCTTCGTCGTGGAAAAGGCGCACCAAAAGGTCGGTGGGCTGCACGGTGGGTCCGATCAGTTCCAGTTCTTCAACCGTGTCCAGCAGCAGATTGACGCGAGTCCAATTTTCACCATCGTCACCATCCAGAATGTCGCTGTGCGTAAGCAAGCCCTCTTCACCAGATCCCTCACGCGCAGCAAACGGCGACGCTTTTGGCATATGCTGCAACATCACGCCACCACCGCGCCAATGAGACACACCACCGGGCAATTGGCTTCTTCCGAACGACAGCGCAAATCGTGTTGGCAACTGCTCGGACTGCGCAAAATACGTCTCTGCACATGCGGAAAGTGACCCTCCGGCAATGGGCGTTATGCCTTGGTATGGGGTCATTCCGGCACCCTGGTCAATTCGAATGGCAAAGGCACCGCCGCCAATCTGGTCATAGGCAGGCACTGTGGGGTCAAAGGCCTCTGGGTCAAAGTTGGCATAGGCGCGAATGCGGGCGGCCTGGCCATCATCCGTTGGGCCGTAATAATCGGTAGCGATAAGCTTTACCGCACCACGCCCTTGCACCTGCAGCGAAAGCCGCCAACGCAACTTGATAGTTTGGCCAATCAAGGCGGTCAGCAAGGCGGCTTCGGCCACCAGCGCCTCAATCTGCGGGGGATAGGCGTGCTGTTTTAGAACTTGATCCAACACCCCATCCAGCCGCACCACACGGCCGCGAATATCCGAAGCATCAAGTTGAAAGGGCAGGACGGTGTCGTCCCAAGCAATAATTGATCCGAGTGTCATGGGGTTTCCTTGAAGCGCCAGCTTTGGCATATCGCTACTAAGTGGGCGCGGCAACCATTCGACCAGGGATAGAACCATGATTCGACGCTATGGCGAGGCATTGAAACCGAATCTGCAGTATACGCGTAGGCCGGGAGTGTATGCGATATTGCTTCGGGGCAACAATATCCTGACCACCTTTCAGGCCAAGCCAACGCCAGAGTTCCAACTACCCGGCGGCGGCATTGACCCCGGTGAACACCCCATCGCAGCCCTGCATCGCGAAGTACTAGAGGAAACCGGCTGGCGCATCGCCCTAAACCGTCGTCTGGGTGCGTTTCGAAGGTTTACGTATATGCCTGACTACGATCTTTGGGCCGAAAAGATCTGCACCGTCTATCTTGCCCGGCCCATTCGCCGCCTTTCTGCGCCAACAGAGCCCGGCCATGTAGCCGTTTGGATGCCCGCCGAAGAAGCCATGACCAGGTTGGGCAGTGAAGGCGACCGCCGAATGTTGACAGATTTCCTGACTTAACCACGGTAGTGAAACAGCACGCCCGATACATCATCTGGAAAGTCGCTGCCCCCCGCATGGGTGTTCAAGTTCCAAACAAGCGATTCTAAAAGTGCTTGGCTTTCCATTCCAGCATTGGCTTGCAGGATACGGGCAAGTCCTTCGGAACCCAGTTCTTGCCCTGACGGGTCGGGGCATTCGGTAACCCCGTCCGATACAAGGAATAGCCGGTCACCCGGTAAAAGCCGCGCATCAATCCGATCAAAAGTCGCGCCGGGAATTAGGCCGATGGGTAAGCCACCTTGGCCCAAAAACTCTAGTTCTCCAGTTGCGCGCATCAAGACCGGGTGCGGATGGCCCGCTTGCACCATCACTACCTTTCCCGTTTCAAGATCGACTTCGGCGTAGGCCATAGTGAAATACTGTTCGACTTGCATGTCTTCTAACATCATCCGGTTGAACCGGGCGGCCACCAATTCTGGTGGCCAAGCATCATACTGACCCTTTGCACCGCCGGTCAGGGCAATATTCTGATCTGGTGATGCACCCGACAAAAGCCCCGCCAACCGCGCGGTCATCATCGCAGAAGCAACACCATGTCCGGACACATCTACCGAATAAAGCGCGATCCGGCGTGGGCTGATTTCAAAAAACCCAACCAAGTCGCCGCCGACATGTCCCGAAGGGCGCAATAGAATCGAGGCCGTTGCCCGACCAAAGTCGCGGTGTCGGTCACGAACAAGCGTTTGCTGCAGTTTGCGCGCCTCAATCAGATCGCGATCCAGCAGATCATAAACCTTTTGCAGTTCGCCCAGTGTCGAGCTGATCAACTGGTTCTTCGCCACAAGCTCATGCTGCATCCCAAGAATCCGTTCACCAGCCCGCAAGCGTGCCCGCAATTCGCCTGAGCTTACTGGTTTGGTCAGGAAATCATCTGCGCCGCCGTCAAGTCCGTCTGCAACTTCGCCCTTTTCCGATTTCGACGTCAGCAAAATAAAATATCCATAAATTTCATGCGGCAAGGCGCGAAAAGCCTTACAGAACTCCAACCCTGACATTCCGGGCATCACCCAATCGGAAAGCACAATATCAAAGGCGGTATGCTGACAAAGCGCCAATGCTTCTTCACCCGACTCTGCTTCGGTCACACGATAACCGCCACGTTGCAACGAAAGGCATAGTATTCTTCGCTGCGCTTTGCTGTCATCAACCACCAGAACATGCCGAACCATCCCCGGCGCACGGTCTTTTGCAGTGTCTGTCAAGGGGATCGAAATCGCTAACACTGGCCACCTTTCTTCATTCGCTACTCCAGTATGAGTGCTAGCCCTTAAGAGAGGGTGAAGCCTAAAATTTACACTTATATTCTGGGTCGACCTTACCTGTTGTTAAGTGGCTCGGTGCAAATTGGGATGTGTGGGATGTGTTTGCTACGAATCGGGAGGGGTAAATGATTGACTGGGGGCGTGTGAATAACCTTCGTGATGAAATCGGCGTAGATGATTTTTCCGAAGTGATCGAACTATTCCTGGAAGAAACGGATGACGTAATCATCAAATTTCCAGACCCATCCAACTGTGACGGGATTGGCAAGTCGCTGCATTTTCTCAAAGGTAGTGCCCTGAATCTTGGGTTCAGCGACCTTGCCGCCATTTGTCAGGAAGGTGAGCGGATCGCCAACACAGGCACAACCGTCGGAATTGATCTTGGTCGTGTTGCAGCGGTTTACCATTCGTCAAAACGTGCGTTCTTGATTGGCCTTCAGGCGCTTTCCGCCGCCTAGATCAAGAACTCTGCCAGCGCATCGTCGCTCGTGATGTCACGATAAGCAAAGCCCGCGTCGTCCATCCGTTTGAAGAACTGAGTGAAATTTTCGGCTTTTCTAGTCTCGATCCCGATCAGCACGGAACCAAAGTTACGTGCCGATTTCTTCAGATACTCAAAACGGGCGATATCGTCATCAGGGCCAAGCAGCATCAGAAATTCGCGCAGGGCACCGGGGCGCTGCGGCATCCTTAGAATGAAATATTTCTTTAGTCCCGCATACCGCTGCGCGCGTTCCTTTACCTCGGGCAGTCGCTCAAAGTCGAAATTGCCACCGGACGTGACACAAACAACGGATTTACCCCGTATCGTATCAGCCAGTACTGGCAGAACATCAACCGACAACGCTCCTGCCGGCTCTAACACAATCCCTTCGATGTTCAGCATTTCCAACATGGTTACGCAGATACGGTCTTCGGGTGAAAGCAGAACATGGTCGGGGTTCACCCAATTCAGCATCGCATAGTTGCTTGCCCCCATTCGAGCAACCGCGGCACCATCGACGAAGCTGTTGACGCGTGGCAAGGTGACGGGTCCATCCGCCTGCAAAGCCGCAGTCAGACTGGCCCCGCCAACTGGTTCAACAAAACGAAATTCAGTGCGCGGCGACACTTCACGAAGGTAGGCCGTCACGCCCGACGAAAGCCCGCCACCACCAACGGGAAGTATCACCAAATCAGGCATTTGCCCCAATTGCTCTAACAGCTCAACCGCCACCGACGCCTGCCCCTCAATCACATCGGGGTCATCAAAGGGCGAAAGGAAGTGCGCCCATTGTTCATGGCAAAATGCCTGAGCAGCGGCCAGCGTTTGGTCGAAATAGTCGCCGGTCAGCACAATTTCGATCGCATCGCCACCAAAAGTGCGCGTCTTGTCAACCTTTTGCTGTGGAGTTGTGACAGGCATAAAAATCGTGCCGCGCACCCCAAAATGGCGGCAGGCAAACGCCACCCCCTGCGCATGGTTTCCTGCCGAAGCGCAAACGAAATGCCCTTGTCCCGGATTGGACGCGCGCACTTTGCGCATTGCGTTGAAGGCGCCGCGCAGTTTGTAGCTGCGCACGGGGCTTAAGTCTTCTCGTTTCAGCCAGATGTCAGCATCGTAACGCTGCGACAGATGATCGTTCCGCTGCAGCGGCGTTTCTGGGAACAGATCACGCAACGCAAGGGTGGTGGAACGGGCCGCTTTGGAAAAATCACTCATGCGATGATTTGACCCTTGGCTGGCCGAAATGGCAAGGGTTCAAAGCAGCGGGCGTTTTTCAACGTAATGGCCATAAAGCGTGGTCATTATCGAAATGCTTACCATTAGAAACAGCCAACCGGTCGCCAATCTCCACAGAAACTGAAGCAGCGGGAAGGAACCGAACACGTAAATCGAGGGAAGCTCGATCACCGTAAAGAAAACCAATGTAATAATGGTCAGCGCCAGAATTGTCCAAGTTTCACCTTTGGTCACAGCCAAGCCTTCAGAAATCGACAAGGGTTTGCCTAAAGCCGAGCCGGGCAGGACAACACTTAACCGATTGGCCAGCAACAGGGACACGATGATCACGGCTACCAAAGCGAACGCCAGCGGAGTCACGGCGGCAACCAGGCCAAGCACCACAGCAACGACCATTACAATCAACCCAACCAACAGCGTTTTGCCAAAGTAGTTCAGGATAAGGCCGCCCCGAAATACTGGCACAATACCGGGTTGCTCGACCATCAAGACATACCGATGCCAGCCAACTGCAATCCAAAGGCTGGTAATCAAAGACACCAAGGTCACAAGCGATACCTTTGCCCACGGAAAGGTCCCGTCCAACATAGCCGCTTGCATAGCCTTTTGATCTTGCAGAATGGACAGATCAAAAATAACCGAAAGTGCAACCTGCGCAAGATACAGCAGGCCGGAAACCCGAAAAGCGGCCTCTAGGTTACCCAATACCTGTCGCAGCGAATGGGTGAATATCTGTAAGCCCTTCACGGCACGCTCCTAGCACGAATTTGGCGCGAATTCAGGCCATGCGCAGGCAGCGATGTCAACAGGCGGCGCTTGCTTGTGCAGTGGAAACTCGGTAATCGCGGATCAAATTGGCATGCACCGGAGATATCAATGTCCGCACCTAAGAAAGTCGTTCTTGCCTATTCGGGCGGGCTTGATACTTCGATCATCCTCAAATGGTTGCAGACCGAGTATGGCTGCGAGGTGGTAACCTTTACCGCCGATCTGGGTCAGGGCGAAGAACTGGAACCCGCGCGCGCCAAGGCGGTTCTTTTGGGTATCGACCCGAAGAATATCTACATCGAAGACGTACGCGAGGAATTTGTCCGCGATTTCGTCTTCCCAATGTTTCGGGCAAATGCGCTTTATGAAGGCCTTTACCTTCTGGGAACCTCAATCGCGCGGCCTTTGATTGCCAAACGTCTGGTTGAAATTGCCGCGATGACCGGGGCCGATGCGGTCGCCCATGGGGCGACTGGTAAGGGCAATGATCAGGTTCGGTTTGAACTTACCGCCTACGCGCTGAATCCCCATATCAAGGTGATCGCACCTTGGCGGGAATGGGATCTGACCAGCCGGACCAAGTTGATCGAGTTTGCCGAAACCAACCAGATTCCGATCGCCAAGGATAAACGCGGCGAGGCACCTTTCTCAGTTGACGCCAATCTGTTGCATACCTCGTCTGAGGGCAAGGCGCTGGAGAATCCGGCAAATGAAGCGCCCGAATACGTCTATCAGCGCACGGTTTCCCCAGAAGAAGCGCCGGATATGGCTGAGATGGTTGAGGTCACGTTCGAACGCGGCGATGCTGTGGCGATCAATGGGGTGGCGATGTCGCCGGCCACTATTCTGACGCGGCTGAACGAGATGGGCGGCAAGCATGGCGTGGGGCGGCTTGATCTGGTTGAGAACCGCTTTGTCGGGATGAAGTCGCGCGGGATTTACGAGACGCCGGGCGGGACCATTCTGTTGGAGGCGCATCGCGGGATCGAACAGATTACGCTGGATGCGGGGGCTGGGCATCTGAAAGACAGCATCATGCCGCGCTATGCGGAGTTGATTTACAACGGGTTCTGGTATTCGCCGGAGCGGGAAATGTTGCAGGCTTTGATCGACAAATCTCAGGAGCATGTTTCCGGCACGGTCCGGGTCAAGCTTTACAAGGGCTCGGCTCGGACGGTGGCACGGTGGTCGGATCATAGCCTGTATTCCGAGGCCCATGTCACGTTTGAAGACGATGCCGGAGCGTATGATCAGAAGGATGCGGCTGGGTTCATCAAATTGAACGCGCTTCGTCTGAAGTTGATCGCGACGCGGAATGAGCGGGTCAAGAAGGCCTGATAACACGGCCATAACACGCGTGTTATCACGGATAAGCTATTGATTTAAAACCGTAAACGATTTTTCGTTTACGGTTTTTTAATATCTTATCACAGGTGGGCGTAGCTTCTGTCCGGGATCAATGGTCGCCGTCTTTTTCGCCGGTGATCATCGCCTTGACCAGATTTTCGCGGTGCCGCAGGCTGGAGAAGATCACGCCGCCAACATGCAGCACGATCAGCACCAATGCGAGTTTCACCAAGGCTTTGTGGGCGTCTTCCACCCATTCCACACCAAAATACGCATCCATCCCCATCATATATCCCGAAGCACAGATACCACCAAGCGTGGTCAGCAGCGCCACGATCATCGCCGCACCTGCCGGGTTATGGCCCAGATAGCGAACCTCGTTGCCGCGCACCATATCGCGCAGATAGCCCAAAAGCCGCCGCGGACTGGGGATGAAATCCGCAAAACGGGCGTGTTTGCCGCCAATCAAACCCCAGATCAGGCGAAACGAGATCAGGGCAATCACGACATATCCCAGATTTCGATGCAGACTGCGTTGTTCCGTCAACAGATAGGTCGAGGCGAACATCGTCACCAAAGACCAATGAAAGAGGCGCACCCCAATGTCCCAGACCTGAACGCGGTTTGAGGGTGCGGTTTGGCTTGAATACATCTGCATGATGCGCCTCCTGTTTTCAGATTAGAGCGTATCTCTTGCAGTCAGGTTCACCTGGCTGAAGGAGATACGCAGTATAACCAACTGCTTGACTGTCTTGGATTGCGTTCAATCTGATCCAGATTGAACGCAATCCGCTCTAGCCTTCGATACGTTCAATCTCGACGCCGGTGTTCGGATCAAAGAACACTTCGTAGTTCTTGCCGTCGATGGCGCCGTAAACTTCGTAGCAAGCGCCATCGTTGATTTTGAAGGCCTTCACAACGCCACCAGCTTCTTCAAAAGCCTTCATCGATTCCCAAACCGGCTTGACGGTTTCGCCGGGGGTGCAGGCGGGTTCTGCGAAAACCGGGGCAGCAAAAGCGGCGAGGACAGAAGCGAGGATGATCTTTTTCATGTCAGTTTCCTTGGTGTAATGCTCGGCACTGCGCCGATGACCTGTTTTCGATAACCTGATGAAATGGCAGAGGGCCATAGCCGTCAGACCAATGAATTTGATGTTTGGACCATCGTCTGGCCAACAACGCCAGATTGTACGGACCATGGTCCGATGACGGTTGACAGGTTGCATTTTGAAAAATCGCGCCCCGACGGGTACGATAAAATTTAATAAATACAGTGTGTTATATGAAAATCAGAGTCGAAATTCTGAAAG
>JBAVTI010000071.1:0-4053 GCA_049696055.1 Paracoccaceae bacterium
GCAGCCGCAGCCGGTTTGGCGTTGATCAGGTCTTGCGGCATGATCGTGTCGATTTCCACCGACGACATGCGTTCCTTGATCGCCCGCTCCATGCGCAGCAGACCGACGCGATACTGGTTTTCCATCAATTCGCCGACGGAACGAACCCGACGGTTACCAAGGTGGTCAATATCGTCAATCTCGCCCTTGCCATCGCGCAGCTCGGTCAGCGCCTTGATGCACGAGGTGATATCCTCACGCGACAAAGTGCGCTGGGTGTCGGGTGCCTTCAGGTCAAGACGCATGTTCATTTTCACGCGGCCAACGGCCGAAAGATCATAACGCTCGCTATCAAAGAACAGCGTGTCAAACAGCTGGCTTGCCGCCTCGACTGTCGGCGGCTCGCCGGGGCGCATCACGCGGTAGATGTCCATCAGCGCGGTGTCGCGGCCCATGTTCTTGTCGGCGGCCATGGTGTTGCGGATGTACGGGCCGACGTTGACGTTGTCGATGTCCAGCACCGGAATATCGGTGATGCCCTGATCCAGCAGCAGCTTCAGGCTGCCGCCTTTGACTTCGCCGTCACGGTCGTATTCCATCGTCAACTCGTCGCCGGCTTCGACCCAGATCTCGCCGGTTTCTTCGTTGATGATGTCTTTGGCCACATAACGACCCACGATCTGATCGTAAGGCATCAGCAACTCGGTTACCTTGCCATCCTTGATCAGCTCGTTAGCCATCCGCGGGGTCATCTTGTCGCCCGCTTTGCAGATCACTTCGCCGGTGGCTGCATCGACAATATCAAACGCCGGACGGGTGCCGCGCAAACGCTCGGGGAAGAACTTGGTGACCCAACCTTTGCTCTTTTGATACTTGAACATCACGGTCTGGTAATAGGTATCCATGATCTGCTCTTGACCCATGCCAAGCGCATACAAAAGCGTCGTTACCGGCAGTTTCCGCCTGCGGTCGATGCGGGCAAACACGATGTCTTTGGCGTCAAACTCAAAGTCCAGCCACGAGCCACGATACGGAATGATCCGGCAGGCAAACAGCAACTTGCCCGAGCTGTGGGTCTTGCCCTTGTCGTGGTCAAAGAACACGCCGGGGCTGCGGTGCATCTGGGATACGATAACACGCTCGGTGCCGTTCACGACAAAGGTGCCGTTATGCGTCATCAGGGGCATGTCGCCCATGAACACGTCTTGTTCTTTGATGTCTTTTACCGACCGTGCGCCGGTGTTCTCGTCGATATCAAACACGATCAAACGCAGCGTCACCTTCAGCGGTGCTGCGTAGGTCATGTCGCGCGACTGACACTCGTCGACGTCATACTTCGGCTTTTCCAACTCGTATTTCACGAACTCCAGAACGGAGGTTTCGTTGAAATCCTTGATCGGGAAGACCGATTGGAACACACCCTGAATGCCATCACCATCGGTGGGCTTCGGGCCATCGCCCGATTTCAGGAACAAGTCGTAGGAAGATTTCTGAACCTCGATAAGGTTCGGCATCTCAAGGACTTCACGGATTTTACCAAAGTAGCGGCGGATACGCTTTTGGCCAACGTAGCTCTGAGCCATGCTCGAAGTCACCTTTCATTCGCTGGTGCGCTGCCGTCGGGCCACGGCGGCGCATCGCTTGAGGGGGCTTTGGTTCTATTCATGCCATCCGTCCCACCGGAAGGCTCCCGAACCTCAAAGCCACGCCTTGGAAGGGGCTCTTTCACTTAAGCCGCTTCCAAGACAGGGCCCTAGACGCAGATAGCTGGGCCCGAAATACATCGGACCCAGCCAGTTTTGATGGGTCGGGGCACCAGCGGCACCCCTGCCCTATTACTTGAGGTCAACCTTGGCGCCAGCTTCTTCCAGCTTCTTTTTGAAGCCTTCAGCATCAGCTTTCGACACGCCTTCTTTGACTTTGCCGCCGGCCTCAACCAGGTCCTTGGCTTCTTTCAGACCAAGACCGGTGATCGCGCGAACTTCTTTGATCACGTTGATCTTGTTCGGGCCGGCTTCGGTCAGCACGACGTCGAACTCGGTCTGCTCTTCAGCAGGAGCCGCAGCAGCAGCTGCCGGACCAGCAACCATCGCAACGCCGCCAGCAGCGGGCTCGATGCCATACTTGTCCTTCAGGATGGTTTTCAGTTCTTGTGCCTGAAGAAGGGTCAGACCCACGATTTCTTCGGCGAGTTTGTTCAGATCAGCCATTTTCTGTTCCGTTCATTAAGTTGGGTTCCAACGAGGTGGGGTTCATTCCACGCAGGTCGACAATTGCTCACGCGGCAAGCCGCTCCTCCAAGGTGGAGAGGATGCCAGCGATGTTCGAAGCAGGCGCGCCAATGGCCCCGGCGATGCTTGATCCGGGCGCACCGATGCACGAAACGATCTGAGCGATAAGCTCTTCACGCGACGGCAAGGCGGCCACGGCTTTCACACCAGCCTGGTCCAGAATCGTGTCGCCCATTGCCCCGCCCAGAATAACGAAATTTTCGTTCTTCTTGGCATAGGCTTCCGCGACCTTCGCAGCTGCGACAGGGTCTTCGGAATAGGCCATCACGGTCATGCCCGTAAGCAGGTCACCCATCTTTGCAGCGGGTTTCCCTTCAAGGGCGATCTTGGCGAGCTTGTTCTTGGCAACGCGTACGGAACCGCCGACGGCGCGCATTTGCGCCCGCAGATCCTGCATCTGAGCAACCGTGATACCTGCGTAGTGTGCGACCACAACAACGCCAGAGCTTGCGAAGATCTGGCCGAGTTCGTCGACCACTTTCTCTTTTTGGGCTCTATCCACAGTTTCACTCCAAGTATGAGGGTTTCCCCCCGGCTCATGTTTGCCCCTGTTTGCACAGCGGCGTTCGGGTCCTAACTACGGGTCCCGAGGCCAAAATCACCCGAGGAAATCCCCGGAAATTCGTCTCGATCCCCATCTCAGGCAGGACATTAAGGCTTACGCCACCCACCGTCTCGGACAGGACAGGGCGGTTCTTTGCAGGCCGCCCCGCCATTCACCCGGTCAAATGACCGGAGAATTCTTATTTCGCCGTGGCAGAAGCCAGTTCAACCGACACGCCAGGTCCCATGGTGGACGCAAGCGATACCTTTTTGAGGTAAGCGCCTTTGGCACCAGCGGGACGCGCACGGGTCACGGCTTCAACAAATGCGCGCACGTTTTCGGCCAATTTTTCGTCCGAGAACGAAACCTTGCCGATGCCCGCATGAATAACACCAGCTTTTTCGACCTTGAACTGCACTTCGCCGCCTTTGGCTGCTTCAACGGCCGTTTTCACGTCCATCGTTACAGTGCCAACTTTGGGGTTCGGCATCAGGTTGCGTGGGCCGAGGATTTTGCCCAGACGGCCGACCAGCGGCATCATGTCCGGCGTTGCGATGCAACGATCAAACTCAATCTTGCCGGACTGGATGGTTTCCATCAGGTCTTCCGCGCCAACAATGTCTGCACCGGCAGCTTTGGCTTCATCAGCCTTGGCGCCACGCGCGAACACAGCGACACGCACGGTTTTGCCCGTGCCATTCGGCAACGACACCACACCGCGAACCATCTGGTCGGCGTGACGCGGGTCAACGCCCAGGTTCATCGCGATTTCCAGCGTTTCGTCGAACTTGGCCGTGGCCACTTTCTTGATCAGCGCAACTGCAGCTTCAACCGAGATCAGCTCTTGGCCAACAAAGGCTTCCCGCGACGCGCGCGTCCGTTTTCCAAACTTTGCCATGATTATGCCTTTACCTCGATACCGCAGGATTTGGCCGAACCCAGAATGATCTGCATCGCCGCTTCGATATCGTTGGCGTTCAGATCTTTCATCTTGGCTTCCGCAATCGTGCGGATCTGCGCAACCGTCACGGAACCCGCAACAGTGTGACCCGGCTTAACCGAACCCTTGGCGCGGTTACGCTTGCCAACAGGCGGCAGACCAGCAGCTTTTTTCAGCATGAACGAGGCCGGAGCCGTCTTGAATTCAAGACTGAACGACTTGTCCTGGTAGTAGGTGATGATGACGGGCGTCGGGGTGCCCGGCTCGCTGTCAGCGGTTTTCGCGTTGAATTCCTTGAC
>JBAVTI010000072.1:0-6468 GCA_049696055.1 Paracoccaceae bacterium
GTGCAAGCCGCACCCTGTTCCAAACCTTGGGCAGGGTGGAACGGTGTAGTTGCTTCGGTCAATTGTCACCTTTGAGCCCATAGCTGCCACTGGAAACGGCTACGCAACCGGCATTGGGGCAAATTCAGTTGTCGGGAGGAACGACCTGCTTCGCTCGCAGCCTGCCGCGTTCGTCCATCGCTTTGGAGCGTTTGCCCTGCCTGCCTATATATTCCCTGGACGTCCGCCTTCCGGCTCGATCCTCCACCGTGATGATGTAGCTGTTGTCTCCTAAGCCAGCGACAAAGTGGACGATGCAAGCGCGGTAGTCCGAATGATCGACACCGTGTTTTGCGCAAAAGGCGGGAAATGCGTTTCTGAACAATGGTGCTGCGAATTCGATCTCTCCGCCGGGATAGGCACCCGTGGTTGTTCCATCGAGAAGGTTGACAACCAAAGCCCCTGCTTCGGTTACAGCAGCCTCAGCATAAACAGCGGTGTGAAGCACGTATCCCGGAACGACAAAACTCAGGCCACCCGCGAGCGAGTCTGCGAAATTATGAGCGACGCCATGGAGCTTGCTGTGTTTCATTGCTTTGCAGTCTATCAGAATGTTTCTTGAAGGGCAGCTTCGTCCGCACAGCGGACCTTGTTGGCCAATCCCTTTTGCTTCACCTGCATTGTTGTTCCGCCTCGCAAGTCAGCGCCAGCTCGGCCATCAGGTCCTTGATATCGGGGGATTGTGCATCCCAGATCCCTTCGCTGCACAGATAGGCCATGTGATCACCCAGATAACTGGCCATCGGCCCGCGCCAGTCGGGCGAGGTGTCGATCATCTGCTCGGCAGTGTAGAGCATGTATTCAACATAGGCCGTATAGGCGGTGATCTGGTTGGGGTCTTTCAGGGTGCAGTAATCGGCGCGGGCCAAGTCAGGCTTTTGCACCGTCAGGTTCAGGAACTCGCGGTAGATCTCGCGCGCGGTCTGGTCGCGCTGGATGCGGTCGGCCTGCGAGACCTGATAAGGGATCACCACAAGGGCGGTCAAAGCGGCAAATGCCGTGGCGATTGCGCCCACGGCCTGAAGCGGCTCGGCGTTCCGGGTCAGCCAGTTGCGCAACGGTTACACCTTTGGTTGTTCATGGGTGGCGCAGTGGATGCCGCCGCCGACTTCACCCACAGCGTCGGTGTTCAGCATGACGATTTCGCGGCCGGGGTAAAGATCGGCCAGAATTTCGGCCGCCTCGGCGTCGGCTGCTTTGTCGCCAAACTCGGCTGCGATCACGGCACCGTTGCAGACGTAGTAATTGACGTAAGAGGTCACGAAATCCGGGCTATCGACGCGGGTGTCATAGGGTTCGGGCAGCACGACCATCTCCAGCTTGCGACCCGTCGCATCCGTTGCCGCCGACAGGATTGCGTGGGTTTCAAAGGCGGAAACCGACCACGGATCTTCGGGGTCTACTTCTTCGCCCATCTGGATCAGCACCTGGCCGGGTTTGACGAACCGCGCCAGCGCGTCGATGTGGTAATCGGTGATGTCGGCTCCCTTGATGCCCGGCGCCCAGATCATCTTTTTCGCGCCCATGGTTTCCAAAAGCATCGCCTCTACCTCGGCCTTGCTACCCTTGTTGCGGTTGGGGTTGATCCATGAACTTTCATGCGCAATCAGCGTGCCGTGGCCGTCGGTTTCCACCCCGCCCGCCTCGCCCACCAGACCGGCATCGAACAGGGGCAAGCCCAGCCGTTCGGCAACTCGCGCGGCAATCTTGCCGTCGTTGCTATGGGTCTGTTTGCCGCCCCAGCCGTTGAAATTGAACTGGGTCATCGCCAGCCCGCCCTTGCCATCCACGACAAAAGAAGGCCCGGAATCGCGCGCCCATAGATCATCGGTCGGAATATCCCACAACTCAACCTGACCCGAGACCAGCTTTTTAATCGCCTTGTGATGCTCGGCAGCAGCCAGCAGCACCACGGGTTCAAATTCGGCAATCGTGCTGGCGATATCGGCGATGGTTGCCTGCAGATCATACAGGAAATCAGCATCAGGGAGAACTTCGGGGCTGACCGGCCATTGCATGAAGGTGCGTTCGTGGGGGTCGGTTTCCTCGGGATACCAAAAGCCCGAAGCGCGGGCGGATTGGGCTGACGCACCGCGCGACATGAGGGAAAACCCACCAGCGGCGGCGGCAGTACGCAGCAGGGAACGACGAGACAACATGAGAAAACCCCTTACAGATCAGCGGGCATCGCGCCCATGGAAAGATAGGTCAACGGATCACCCGATCCGCCTTGCGGTGCGGCGCACAGCGCTGCCATGAACAGCGTGAATAACTCACCGGTTGATCCAAGTCCCAGTTTGGTGTGCAGGCGCTTGCGGTAAACCTTCACGGTTTCCGGACTGTTGCCCATCATCCGGGCGATCACTTTGGACGAATGGCCGCGCAAGATCAACCGGGCAACTTCCGCCTCACGGTCCGACAGGCATGAGGCCCCAAACGCCTGAAACGCCGCCTCGACGTGCTGGCTGATCGTGGCACCCACTGGAATGAAAGGTTGGGGGGGAAGTGCGGTCATGCTGGCTCCTGTTGCGTGATACAATGAATGCCACCGCCACCAAGGCAGATGTTGGGAATATGCACGCCCCGGATGCGGTAGGTCGGGAACAGGCTTTGGAAGATGTCGCGCGCAATGACGTCGTTCGGGGTGCCGTATTCCGGCATGATGACGCCGCCATTGACGAAATAGCAGTTGACGTAGGATCGGCAGAATTTCTCGCCGATGATACAGCTTTCCTCGGCCTCGGGGATGGTGACCATGCGAATCTCGCGGCCCTTGGCGTCGGTCTGGCCGCGCAAGGCATCAATGTTTGCTTGCTTGATGTGCCGCCACGGATCGGTCGGATCATCCGCGCCTTCGATCAGCACGACACCGGGGGCGACAAAGACCGCGATGCCATCGACATGGCCGTCAGTTTCGGTTTCGTCCGCGTTGCCGGGCAGCCAGATCACCTTTTCGCCGCCAAGGGTTTCGAGCAGTTCCCTTGTGACCTCTTCGCGCGTCCATGTCGGGTTGCGGTTGGGGTTCAGGAAACAGGTGTTGGTAGTGATGATGGTGCCCTCGCCATCCACGGTCACCCCGCCGCCTTCGGCCAGCAAGGGGGACGTGAACAACTTCATCCCTTCGCGCGCGGCAACGGCGGCCCCAAAGGCCGCATCCTTGTCAAAGGGCGCGTATTTGTGACCCCAAGCAGAAAAGGTGAACAGGCTGGCAGCCTTGCCACCCTTGGCGTCCAGAACGAAGTTCGGCCCCGCATCGCGCGCCCAACTGTCATCCAGCGGCACTTCGAACAGCTCGATCCCGCTGCCCAACATCGCCCGCGCTTCAGCTGCGTCGTCGTGACGAACGGCCATGCACAGCGGCTCGAACTCGACAATCGCCTGCGCCACCGCGGCATAGTCGCGCTTGGTGGCGGCCATGTCCGGCCAAACCTCGGCGCGGGTTGGCCACATCATCCATGTCCGCTTGTGCGGGGCATATTCAGCGGGCATCCGGTAGCCAAGGGATTTGGGGCTGGCGGCAAATTGGGCGGGGTTCTGGTTGGTCATGGAATCCTCAGGAGCGAAAGGGCTAGACCACAGGATATAATGAGCGTTACCATGGTCAAAACGCCGAATTCTGATCTATTCAATCGAAATGCCTCATGAATACCTATCGCAACCTCCCCCCTCTCTCGACCCTGATCGGCTTTGAGGCTGCGGCCCGGCTGCAGAGTTTTTCCCGTGCGGCCGAAGAGTTGCACATCACCCAATCCGCCATCAGCCATCAGGTGCGGGTGTTGGAAGACCACCTAGGTCAGCCCTTGTTCCGCCGGATCGGGCGGCGGATCGAACTGGTTGATGCCGGGCGCGATTTCCTGATCACCGCGCAAACCGCGCTGGAAGAGCTGCGCCACGGCGTCCGCCGCCTGAACGCCTATTCCAAGCCGGGGTCGGTCATCGTGATGATGCCCGGCGCGCTTGCCACGGGTTGGTTCATTCCGCGACTGGCATCCTTGCGCACAGCCCATCCTTGGGTTGACCCCTGGGTCCACACCAGCGATGACAGCCACGTTCCCGAAGAGGCCGAGATCGACATCGTGCTTGGCCCGGTGCCTTGGGTTGATCCGGGGGCGCAATCACTGCTGCTGGCCGAGGACAGTCTAGTGCCGCTTTGCGCCCCATCTTACGCCGCCGGTTTACCCGACTTGCCTGATGAACGGCGCCTTGATGAGGCCGCCCTTTTGCATGACGAAACCCTGAACGACTGGCAGTCCTGGTTTGCAGAGGTGGGTTCGGTGCGCACCGAATTCACCCGCGGCTACAACTTTTCTGATACGGGTCAGATGCTGCAAGCAGCCCTGCTCGGCCTTGGCGTTTGCCTTGTATCCGAAAGGCTGGCGGATCAGCACCTGAGTTCAGGGCGGCTTGTGCAACCGGTCTTGACACCGCTAAATCGCCAATCGCCCCTGTGCATTTCGGCTTGGACTCGAAATCTGGACCGGCCGCCGGTGAGAGTGCTGTGGGACTGGATCCAGCAAGAGTGCCGTCAGCCATCGGCCTGCTGAGCAGTGGGCGAATGGCGGCTAAGCGTCGCCGAGATTGGGGTCTACCGCGCGGGTGAACGACCGCTTCCCGCCCGCTCACGCCCAGCATCTGCCCGTTTCGCCGCGCGTTGCTTGAGTGACCGCTTTCCCGGTGTCGCTGCGCCTGCTATGCCGCACAGCCGTCAGACTGCTCTCCGCCCCACGCACCTTTTATGGCAAGAGATGTGCTATACATTCGCTGCCGGGCTGGCCGGAGGCTGGGAGGGCTGGTGGACACAAGGATCGTCCCATGTCTACCGAAACCCTTCCAATCGTCGTCCCACGTCGTCCTGCATGGAATAAGGGCCGGACTGTCGGCTAGAAACGCCCCTTGGCGCCGAAGCATGTCTGGTTCATCCAGGTTTGGCTCGAGATGGCGGATAGCAAGCGTGACCTGGCCCTTTTTCAATGCTGCCATCGACCGCAAATTGCGCGGCTGCGATCTTGTCTGTCTTAAGGTGCGAGATGTGTTTGCTGCTGGCTGCGTCAAGGACCGGACCTCGGTCACGCAAAGCAAAACGGGCAAACCCGTGCCGTTCGAAATCACAGAGACGACAAGGCTGCCGCTGGAAAGATGGATCGCGGATCCTGAGATAATCGGCTCAGAGTATTTGAGACCTAGCCGCTTGCATGCAAGCCGCCACCTATCGACGCGGCAATACGCACGCATCATGCGCGAATGGGTCACTTCCATTGGCCTCGAGCCGAGTGCCTACGGCACGCATTCAATGCGGCGGACCAAGGTGGCCCAAATCTATAAGAAGACTGGACATCTGCAGACGGCGCAAAAGCTGTCAGTCAGCGTCGGTAGCATGCTGCCGCGCGGCTTCACTGAACTAGTCATTCGTGCTTGTCGCAGCAATTTCAGTCTAGCAATGTCGCTGAAGCGGACCAAGCGGACTTTTGCACCTGCAGCGATGCCAGTTTCATCATGATCGGCGGGCCGACCAGAAGGGCGGAAAGCGGCCTGTCGGCGGCGCAATGCTGCACTTGCAAACCACCTTGGAAGCAGTCCTTTGATTTCCACACAGATGCCTGATGAAAGCCATCTCTCCATTTTCCACGAAGATCAGTCTCCGGCAAACCCGGCGCGGCTCACAGAATACGTCCGAGGTGGGAAAAAGCCTGGAATGACTTTAGGACAAAAAGAGCAAGACAACCGCTACAATTCAAAGCGCCCCTGCGATGGGAAAGAGGGGGCGAATTCGTTCGTAAGCATCTGGACCCGAAAACGGGCTCGGCGCATCCACCCAATGCATCCAATCTTCTGCTTTCATTCTCGATAGCCAGCCCACTCCTCACCTCAAGTATGTTGGATTGCCTCGACAGTTCCAGCTATTGCTGTTCTGGCACGATCAGAAAGACTTGCGCGACCCTTTTGGTCGCTCCCATTACGTTCTGCGTCCACCGTCTTAAATCCACCGGACTGTTTGTTCCGATTGCCTTTGCGATTGAGGCGATCCCAAACTGTAAGTCAGTGACCGGAACCCTGCGACGTCTTCGGGCTTGAAAAACCTTCAGGATATCGTCGTTTTGAGCGTTTTGATCATCAGGGCCGCGTTTTCGGGGCGCGCCTCGATCTGTCCCGCCTCGATCGCGAAACCGATTTCGACGACGCGGGCGTTGACCGGGGCATCGCGGCCGTGGGCGCGCAAGATGTCAACGACCCAGCCATTCACCTCTTGCACCTCGGCCCGGCGGCCCTTGCGCCAGTCCTGCAGCGAGGTCGTCAGCGTGTCTTCGCGGGAATAGGTGGTCAGGACGCGTTCGAATATCTGATCGACATAGCGTTCGGGATCGTTGCTCATCGTCGGCGGCATCCCGATGATCGGCATGATCGTCGCACCATCGGCCAGGGCGGCCTGCA
>JBAVTI010000073.1:0-5157 GCA_049696055.1 Paracoccaceae bacterium
TCACATGATCCAGCGCCATTGGCAGCGGCAACCGCAGCCAAAGCACGCCGTCGGCAATAAGGATCACCTCGCCCTCGGCCGGAGGCGTGGCAAGGGGATAGCGGATGCCGCCGGGTGCGTGGCTCACTCCTGCAAATCCGCCGTCGAAAGCGCGTAAAGTTCTGCCGCGCCAAGCCGGGTCTGGGCCAGCAGGGCAGCATGTTCCGGCAACAGCCGCTTAATCGCCACCCGGGCAAGGGCAGTGCGCGCGCCGTTGCCACCTTCGGCCAATGCGGCTTTCAGATGATAATGCCCACCCAGCACCCGGGCAAAGGCGCGCAAATATGGCACGGCCCCGGCAAACCGGTCATTCATATCCTGCGCCACCAGCCATTCGGTCGCCTCGCGCAGCGTCTCCGTCGCATTCCAGACAGCGGTCGCCATGTTGGGGAATTGCGGACGGGCGGCCTCGGCATGCGCTTCGATCTCTTCCATCAGGCGAAAGGCGGCCTCGCCTCCGTCCATCATCTTGCGGCCCACCAGATCCATCGCCTGAATGCCGTTGGTGCCCTCATAAATCGCCGTCACGCGCACATCGCGCAGGTATTGCGCTGCACCGGTTTGCTCAATAAATCCCATGCCGCCGTGAACCTGAATGCCCATACTGGCCACCTCGCAACCGATATCGGTGCCATAAGCCTTGGTGATCGGGGTCAGCAACGCCGCGCGGGCCAGCCATTCCGGTGATCCGGTGGCGCGGCCCATATCTATCGCCACAGCGCAGGATAGGGCGATGGCGCGGGCGGAAAACACCTCGGCCTTCATCACGGCAAGCATGCGGCGCACATCAGCGTGGTCGATGATGCTGCCCGCACCTTCAATGGGCGTCTTGCCCTGTTTGCGCTCTATCGCATAGGCAAGCGCGTGCTGATACGCCCCTTCCGCCACGGCAATGCCCTGCACGCCGACACCAAGCCGGGCGTTGTTCATCATGGTGAACATCGCGGCCATCCCCTTGTGCGCCTCGCCCACCAGCCAGCCCTGCGCGCCATCATACTGCATGACTGCGGTCGGGCTGCCGTGCATGCCCAATTTATGCTCTAGGCTAACAACCCCAAGCGTGTTGCGCTTGCCCGGATTTCCGTCTGCATCGGGAATGAATTTTGGCACCATGAACAGGCTGATGCCTTTGGTGCCGGGTGCGCCATCGGGCAGGCGCGCCAACACCAGATGGCAGACGTTGGCAGTAAAATCATTGTCGGCCCAGGTGATATAGATCTTCTGGCCCGTGATTGCGTAACTGCCATCACCCATCGGCTCTGCCTTGGTGCGCAGCGCCCCCACATCGCTGCCCGCCTGCGGTTCGGTCAGGTTCATTGTGCCGCACCATTCGCCCGAAATCAGCTTGGGAATATACAGCGCCTTCAGGGCATCCGAGGCGTGATGCTCCAGCGCCTCGATCTGGCCTTGGGTCATCAGCGGGTTCAACTGCAACGACAGGCACGCGGTGCCCATCATCTCATTCACCGCCGTGGTCAGGGTCATCGGCAGGCCCATGCCGCCAAATTCCGGGTTGGCGGCAATCGACACCCAACCACCGTCCACAATAGCGCGGTAGCCTTCGGCAAACCCCGGCGATGTGCGCACCACACCGTTTTCCAGCCGCGCGGGGTGCAAATCGCCCGCGCGCTGTAACGGTGCCAGGATGTTTTCACACAGCTTGCCTGCCTCCAGCAGGATCGCCTCGACCGTTTCAGGGGTGGCCTCGGCGAAAAGATCGGTCGCGGCAACCTGATCCAGACCGACGACATGATCGAACAGAAAACGGAAATCAGTGATCGGGGCGCGATAAGGCATGAAACCTCCGTAAGGCAAATGTTCGGGACGCTTGGCTTTGGGCCACGGCGCGGCTATGGGATTACCCTGCCCGATGCTACGCCAAGGGCAAGCCCTAACAAGCCCAACGCTGCGTCACGAGGATCATGGAAACCGAAACCCTAGCCCCTACGCCCGAAGGTCTTGCCCGTGCTGCCGCGATTTTGCGTGGCGGTGGGCTGGTCGCGATGCCAACCGAAACGGTTTACGGGCTGGCAGGGGATGCGCGATCTGATCGGGCGGTGGCGCGGATATTCGACGCCAAGGCGCGGCCACATTTCAACCCGCTGATTGTGCATGTGGCCGATATCGCGGCTGCACAGCAGGTTGCACATTTCGATGCGCGGGCGCTGGATTTGGCCGCTGCGTTCTGGCCGGGGCCATTGACGCTTGTATTACCAGCGCGCGTCGATGCAGGCCTGTCGCCCTTGGTGACGGCGGGCTTGGATACCGTGGCTGTGCGACTGCCCGCGCACAAGGTTGCGCGGGCGTTGCTGCGTGAATTTGGCGGGCCGGTGGCCGCCCCTTCGGCCAATCCATCGGGCCGCGTTAGCCCAACACGGGTGGCGCATGTGTTGGCCGGTCTTGGCGGGCGGATCGAAGCTGTTCTAGATGGCGGCCCTTGTTCGGTGGGGGTCGAATCGACAATTCTGGGGCTGGATGATGGGCCTGCCACACTGCTGCGGCCCGGCGGCATTCCCCTCGAGGCACTAGAGGCAGCACTGGGCGAGCGGCTGGTGATCCCGGCAGCGGGAGGAAAAATCTCTGCACCCGGTCAGCTTGCATCGCATTATGCCCCGTCGGCGGGGGTGCGACTGGAGGCGGCTGCCCCGCGCTCGGGCGAGGTTTGGGTAGGGTTTGGGCCTGCCTGCAAGGAGGCGCCACTGTCGCTTTCCCCATCAGGCGATATGGTCGAGGCGGCAGCGAACCTGTTTCACACCCTGCGTGAGGCTGACGATCTGGCCGGTCCGGACGGCAAAATCGCCTTTGCGCCGATCCCTGATCATGGGCTTGGCCGGGCGATCAATGACAGATTGCGTCGTGCCGCAGCCCCCAGGACATGACTTGATCAGCGCGTCGGAATTGCACTTTGCGCCGAGCGGATAAAGTTTAGCGCGGGCGGCGACAGCGGCGCACCTTTGCGCCAGGCAAGCCCCACTTGCACCGAAGGCAAATCGCCAGACACATCCCTGATTTCAATCCGGTCGCCTTCCAGTGACCATGGCCGATACACAAGGCTGGGCAAAATCGCGAGGCCAGCGCCGGTGGCAACCAGACTGCGCACCGCCTCGACCGATCTGGTGCGAAAGGCAATTTCCGGTTTCACCGCAAGGGCAGCCATCAGGCGGCGGGTCGATTCCTCGATCTCATCCACCATCAGTTGGATCAGGCGCTGGCCCGCCAGTTCCTCCAGGCTGATCGAGGTTTGTAGCGCCAAGGGGTGCGCCAGCGGCAGCCAAAGCCGATAGGGTGACACCAGCAGGGTTTCAACATGCAGCGCCATACGGTCTTTGACTGATGAGGTAAGCAAAACCGCCACATCCAGTTCGCCACCAATCAACAGGTGTTGCAGGTATTCGCCGTTATCCTCGATCACATTCAGCTCGACCTGCGGAAAGGCGCGGCGAAAGCGCGACAGAATGTCCGACAGCACATAGCCCGCAACAAGGCTGGTCACCCCCAACGACAGACGCCCCGTGGCCTGTTCGGCATCATCGCGAAACGTGGTGCGGGCGGTGGCAACATCGGCCAGAATTTGGCGCGCATGGCGCAGGAACGCCGAGCCTTTGTGCGTAATCAACAACCCGCGCGGCAGGCGGTCAAACAGGGTAACGCCCAGATCGTCCTCCAACGCCCGGATCGCCTCGGTCACCGACGATTGCGAGATGGATAGCACCCGCGCCGCCCCCGAAACCGACCCCTGTTCCGCGGCGGCAGTAAAGAATTGCAACTGGCGCAGGGTAAAAGCCATGGGTCAGAACGCCCAGGCTAGGGGGGCTGGCAGGGTGTCGGCGCTGTAATCAATACGCAGAGTGCGGCGGCTATTGGCGGTGGTGGCCGGGCGCGAGCGGTGCAGGGTCAGCATGTTCAGGATCAGGATGTCGCCGCGTTCGGCGGCGCAAACCTCGGTTTCGTAGCGGGCCGCGCGGGCCTCGGCTTTTGCCGCGGGTACCGCGCCTTCGCGGTGGCTGCCAACAGCGATTTCCATGGCACCGTTATCGGCATCAGTCGGATCGAGATGGAGACGTACGAAAAGCATCTTATCAAGCAGCGCCAGAGGTGGTTCGCAATGCCACTGCCCGGATTTTTCAGACCAGTTGTCATATCCGGGCACATCATGGCGGGCTTGCACCGCGATGATGCGGTCTTGATGCCATGGCACGCCCCAATTGGATTGGGCGGTCTTGTTGAAAAAAACCGCGCGGGTGGCGCGGGCGGATGGAAGCAGGGACTGGATGAGGCGCGATATTGGCGCATCGCCGGAAAGCGCGGGCAAAAACCCAAGACGTGCGCCGGGGCGCGATTCGACGTCAGGGGCAGCATCAAAGGTGGCAAGATCGGTCTGGCCAAGCGCTTGGCGAAGCCAGACGCGGCCTTGGGTTTTCAAGGTGTGTTGCAGGGATGGAATGGGCATAGGGGCACTACTATTAATTTCCCGGCATGGACGCATGGATGGGGCAGAGTGGCAATAGCGTGCTTGGCGGGTTTGGCGGGCGGGCGTAGGCTTTGCGAGGTTTGGTTGGAGCGACATAATGGAATATCGGGTCGAAGCGCGCAGAGTGGATGCGCAGGGGGCTTTGGCGATGGCCAAGGACGCACAGGTGGTGCTTGGCACCGATCTGGCGGGGCGGCGGGATGCGTTCAACCCTGTCGAATTGTTGCTTGCAGCGCTTGCGGCCTGTATGATCAAGGGGGTGGAACGGGTGACGCCGATGTTGCGGTTTCAGGTGGAAGGCGTGCGGGTAAGCCTTCAGGCGCAACGGCAGGATGCTCCACCCAAGCTACTGCGGATTGACTACGAGATTGTTGTCGAAAGCGACGAGCCTGATGCGCGATTAGCCCTGCTGCATCGCAACATATTGAAATATGGCACGATTTCGAACACGCTAGCCGGGGCCTTGGTGTTGGAAGGCAGCTTGCGCCGGGCCTAAACGGGGCCGCGCAACGCGTGGGCAAGTGCGGAAATCAGGTCGGTGCGGGTGAAAATGCCGGTCAATTTATCGCCATCAACCAAAGGCACCGCTTGTTGGCGACCGTCGGCCAGCAGGGTCAGCGCTTGGGCAATTGGGGCCTCTGGGTGGG
>JBAVTI010000074.1:0-6752 GCA_049696055.1 Paracoccaceae bacterium
CGCTATTGCTATGGCGAAACCGAAAGTGGCAAGGTCATTCCGCCCAACGACCCCGCTTGGGATCAGCTTCAGGCTGTGGCGCGCGCAGCACGTGACAACCCGGTAGCCTGGCTTGGAATGACGCATATCTACGGAGATTTAGCGCAGCACCCAGATGTGGTTGCGGCCTTTGCGGGCCATTTGCGCGCTATATGGGCAAATGGAACCGAAGCGGTATTGCGCCGGGTTTTGGGATTGTAGGGGCTATTCCTTTAGGCCAAATGCCGATGATATCGCCCGTTTGGTGCCGGGGCCAAAGCTGCCATCCAGCGCGCCGCTATAAAGCCCATTTTCCGCAAGCTTGGCTTGTAGCGCGCGCCGTGTTGCCTCTTTGAATACCTCGGGCCGATCGCGCAATAAGTCGTGTACCCGCGCACTGCCGCTGCGAAGCGACACGTAAAGGTAACGCGCAGCGTCTTGCGGGCCTTTCCCCGCGATTTTGCCTTCGTCGATCATTCCCGCAAGGTTATACATCGCCTGTGGGTGGCGAAGATCTGCGGCACGTTCGAAATACGCCAACGCCTTGCCCGTGTCTTGTGGCAACCCCATGTTTCCTTGAAAGAGGATGATCCCAAGGTCATTCAACGCATCAGGATAATCCTGATCGGCAGCCTGTTGGTACAAAGCCATCGCACGGGGAATGTCTTGCGCCACACCCACACCCATTTCGTATAGCTGCCCCAATTCAAACTGCGCTTCGGCAGACCCAGCGTTGGCGGCGCGGGTAAATAGCTTGACCGCGTCGCCGGGGGCATAGCGGCTGTCTTCGGTATTCAACCGCATATAGGCAAGCCCAATCATCGACCGGCTATCGCCCTGATCGGCAAGCGACACCAATTGCAGCTCTTGGTCCGGTTTGATGTCAGACCACGCTACCTGCAGCAGATCGCTTTCGACCAAACTGTTGTCCGTTCCGGGGCCAGCAATGTAAAACGGGGTGCCGGGCAGCGAACCATAGGTATGCGGCTCTTGCAGGTTTTGCGTCGCCACCAAAACGGAATCGCGCACCTCACGAAACAAGAGACCGATTTCCAGCCCCGGCTTTGGCAGGCTAACCATCAGCGCTTGGGCAAACGGACTGTTGGCGCCGTTGCCATCCAAAGCCTTTTCGCCATCGCGGGCAGCAAAAGCCACCAGGGTTCCCCGATCAGGCGAGGGCGGGGCCAACCCGCCGCCGCTTGCACTGCGGGTGCCGGTTGCCGCCTTGGCGGTTTCATTCAGAGCGGCGATGTCCAACGCATCCTTGAAGGGGTTATTGCGGCATGAATCGAGGATCACGATCCGCATCTTGCGGGCTCTGTCGACTGCTGCCAGCAGATCCTTCAGGGATACTGACTGGTCTTGAATATCGCGGTTTGAGGCCACTTTGGCATCGACAGGGATCAAGAAGTTCTCTCCCTGAACCTCGACTCCGTGACCTGCGAAATAAATCAGCGCAAGGTCTGACGTTTCAGCTTGAAAAGAGAAATCGTCGATGGCGGCGCGAAACTCGTCGCCGGTGACATCCAAAAGCGTTGTCACCTCGAAGCCAATACCTTCCAGCGTGGCCGATACGCCGCGCGCGTCGTTCACGGTGTTGCGCAGTTTGTCGACCGCAACATACTGACTCATGCCCACCACCAACGCGATGCGGTCAGCGGCCTGTGCACCCAGCGGAAGCAACGAACATATGATCAAGAGGAACAGGCGCATGAGCAGCTTTCCCGTGATACAATGCGGGCCTATGCGATCGGTCAGAAATGCGGCCCGAAAAGGCAAAAAACTATGCACCGATCATTGCGCCTTTTCTTCGTTATTTCAACAGTGCCTTCAAGACGGCTTTAATGCCTTAGGCTTGGCGTCTGCCCGGACAGTTACGGGAAACAACCACAGGCTGCAATGCGTCTTCACACTTCGTTGACCACAAGGGCTGATTTGTGTAATCTGATATCCAGAATTCATCTTGCAATACAGTTTTTCAAGCTAGCGGCGGTCTTTGTTTTACGCGTCACGCGTCACAAGAGGGATACGTTTTATGGCGGAAGTTTCCACGATCCGATTTGGTATTCTCTCAGCGGTTACGATTGCCTTTTCGGGCAGTATGGCCACCGCGCAGGATAGTGGTGTCGGCAAGAATCTGACGCTGTTGGGCATCGATTCCGCCACTGTCGCACCGCAGGGATTGGTTTTTGGGTCGTTGTCCGTTACCAATCGGCGCGACAATACGGGCGACACTTCGGATGGGTCGGCTGAAGTAGGCTTTGGCCTTGGCAATGCGGAAACCGGTATTGGCCTGCAATTCAGCGTTGTCGCATCGTCGCTTACCGACAGTTTTGGCGATTCAGGCTACTTCATCCTGAAAGCATCGCGGCAAATTAGTGGCGGGCAGCGACCGGTTTATCTTGGTGCAATGCTGGATCATATTGGTGGCTGGGGGGATGCAAACGGAACGGATGTGACGGGCAAGCTGGCGCTGACAACTTTTGGCCAATTTCAAAGCGCATCGGGAGAAAGCTTTCCCTATATGCTGACTGTCGGGGCGGGCAGCCATATCCGCAATGCGGCAACCGATCCGGGCGCATATCTGGGCGCGGGGGTTGGCCTGTCGCCGACCATGGGGATCAGTGCCGCATGGACCGGTGAGACTGTTGATATTGGTGCGTCTTTTCGACCAAAAGGGCTACAGAATGTCACCCTTGCTGCCACATACAACGACGTTTTTGATCAAGAAGACAGTCGCCGGGTAACCCTGTCAGTGACGTTCGCCCTACGTGATGCATTTGGGAGATGAGCCAATGACTTTTCAGTTTCCAAAGGCCTTAGTTCTGGGGTTGGCCATCGCATCAGTTGGTGGCGGGCAGGTGTTTTCTGGTGACAGCGCCGTCGCACCCAGCCCGATGGTGTTCGTGTCGCCGCAGGTTTTCGTAAATCCTTCGATCGCGGCGGCTCCGGCTCCGGGTATTGCGGGGGCGACTGCCATTACCGATTCCGTGGTTCGCAGCCTAAATGATGCTGCGTTGTTCTGCGGTGGAATTAGCGAGACGGCCTATGCGATTGACTGCCTTAGTGAGCGGCTCGATAACGCCGCGCGCCAAATGCCTGAAACCGGCGAGTTTGCGGAGGCGCGGGCCGCGCTGCTGAAAGCGTCGCGTGATTTGAACCAGCTTGCTGTGGCGAATGCGGCACCAAACCTGCCGCGTGCCACAGCACGGTCTAGTAAGCCAGGGGGCGCAAGCACTAAGCGCAGGCTGGTCCCGGTGGACCCGGCAAAATTGCCCGAGGTCAGCCTTCAGGCCGCAGATATCATTGCGACAACAGAGCTTATCTTGCTGCGGTCTGCTGAAAACTCGGTAGCGCGCCAATCGCATTATACCCGGATCGCCGAAGCGATTGGCACCAACAAGCTTTTGCTCAGGTCGCTGTAGCAAAGCCATTCGAAATAGCCAACGGCAGTGGCCACGCCCCTGTCACCTTGCGCGACGCGCCCGATAGGCAAGCACGCGTAGCAAAGCTGCCACCAGCGTAAGCGACAAATGCGGGCCTTTGGCGTGCCCAATGAATTCATCCTCGTCGCGGGTTTCGGATGACCGAAGTGAACAGCTCCAATGGCCGTCGGGTTCAAAGGCCTTACCTTTGACGCGGATAGACCAGCCCGGTGCGATAGCATCAATCAGATGCAACATCTGGTCCGTCGAAGAAAGGTCTGACGCGCCAATTTTGGTCTGACCACCCGTTGCGGGGATTAGCTGGTTAAGGATTGCGGCGATATCCCCAACCAGACGTGGATCGGGTGTTTTCATGACCTCGATCTTTTCGGCCATTTCCTCAAGATGAAGCGAGTTCGCATCCATTTCCGCGTCCTTCCTTTACAACTCTAGCAACGTCGCGGGGCAGCCCCATTGGCATCCGTGCCGACCCATTCTGATGTTTCTTTTAGCATATGTGCCAAGAACAAGCGGTGCCTTAATCCAGATCAATGCAATCTTTGTTGTTTTTTCGCATTCAAGTCAGGAGTCAATCGATGGGAGGATCTGATGCCAACGGTGAACAACAGCCTAATTTGGTTCGAAGCACTTGCGCGCGGTGACGTCGGGCTGGTGGGCGGAAAGAACGCGTCATTGGGTGAAATGACAGCGGCATTGGGTGCCAAGGGCATCAGAGTGCCAACCGGCTTTGCCACCACATCAGACACCTTCAGGCGGTATTTGATTGCCAACGACATGACTGCCTTCATCGCGGATCACCTTGCCGATTTGGCTGCAGGGCGGATTACCCTACACGTGGCGGGCAGTGAGATCCGCGCCAAGATTGCCAAAGGAAAGTGGCCTGCCGATACCGAAGCAGACATTCGCGCGGCCTACCGCGAACTTGCCACCCGCACTGGCCGTGTGGAACCTTCGGTCGCTGTCCGTTCCAGCGCCACGGCCGAAGATCTGCCCGACGCAAGCTTTGCCGGTCAGCAGGAAACCTATCTGAACATTCGTGGCGAAGAGGCGCTCTTGGACGCCTGCCGCCGTTGTTACGCGTCGCTGTTTACAGATCGTGCGATCACCTACCGCACGCTCAAGGGCTTTGATCACGAAAAGGTCGCCTTGTCCGTTGGCGTGCAACTGATGGTGCATTCCGATACTGGTGGGTCGGGGGTGATGTTCTCAATCGACACCGAGTCGGGCTTTGACAAGGTCGTGCTGATCAACGCCGCCTGGGGCTTGGGTGAAAACGTGGTTCAAGGGGCTGTCGATCCGGATGAATATCAGGTCTACAAACCCTTCCTGAAAACCCCCGGCCTTGTTCCTATCCTGGCGAAAACCATCGGTGCCAAGGAAAAGAAGATGATCTATTCCAAGGGCGTTGATGGCCCGACCCGCAACGTGCCAACCTCCAAGGCCGAGCGCGAGGCCTATGTGCTAAGCGACAGCGAGATTGTCGAGCTGGCGCGTTTTGCCTGTATCATCGAAGACCACTATGGCCAACCGATGGACATGGAATGGGCCCGCGATGGCGGCACCCAAGAGCTGTTTATTGTGCAGGCCCGGCCCGAAACCGTGCAATCGCGCACAGATATCGGCGCACTCAGGACCTATCGCCTGAAATCCAAGGGTGAAAAGCTGCTGGAAGGGTTAAGTGTGGGCGAAGCCGTCGCCACCGGTGAGGTGTGCCTGCTGGAAACCGCCGCCGATATCGACCGCTTTGTTGATGGCTCTATCCTTGTGACATCGACAACCGACCCCGACTGGGTGCCGGTGATGAAGCGCGCCTCGGCCATCATCACCGACCACGGTGGGCGCACCTCGCATGCGGCCATCGTGAGCCGCGAGTTGGGTCTGCCCGCCATCGTTGGCACCGGTAATGCGACGCATGTGCTGCATGACGGCCAAGAGGTATCGGTTTCTTGCGCCGAGGGTGATCATGGCTATGTCTATGCGGGCATTGCGGAATTCGAGATCGAAGAAGTAATGCTGCACGAAGTGCCGGCCACACGAACCAAAGTGATGCTTAACCTTGCCAACCCGGCGGCTGCGGCGCGCTGGTGGCGGCTGCCGGTGGATGGTGTCGGCCTTGCCCGGATGGAGTTCGTTATCAACAACGCGATCAGGGTGCATCCGCTGGCCCTGACCCGGTTTGATCAGCTAAAAGACGAGGCCACGCGCGATGCGATCACCAAGCTGACCCGTGGTTACACCGACCGGACCGAGTATTTCGTCGACAAGCTGGCGATGGGCCTCTCGCGCATTGCAGCCACTTGGTATCCGCATCCAACCATCGTGCGGATGAGCGATTTCAAAACCAACGAATACGCCGAGCTTCTGGGTGGTCGCCAGTTCGAACCACATGAGGAAAACCCGATGATCGGCTTTCGTGGGGCCTCGCGCTATTATTCTGAAAGATACCGCGACGGCTTTGCGCTTGAATGCCGGGCGATCAAGCGGATGCGCGAAGATATGGGTTTTGACAATGTTGTGGTCATGATCCCGTTCTGCCGCTCTCCAGAAGAAGCCGACAAGGTCATCGCCGAAATGGCCAAGAACGGTCTGGTGCGCGGCCAGAACGGCCTGCAGGTCTATGTAATGTGCGAGATCCCGTCGAACGTCATTCTGGCCGCCGATTTCGCCAAACGATTTGATGGGTTTTCAATCGGCTCGAACGATCTGACCCAATTGACGCTGGGCGTTGACCGCGATGCCGAGGCGCTTGCGGATCTGTTCAAAGAAGACAATCCGGCGGTGCTTTGGATGATCGAGGAAGTCATCAGGCGGGCACATATCGCCCATGCCAAGGTTGGGCTTTGTGGTCAGGCCCCCAGCAACGATCCCGCCTTTGCGAAACTGCTGGTGGCTGCGGGTATCGATTCAATCTCGGTGACGCCAGACAGTTTTCTTGCTGTGAAAACCAATGTCGCCGCTGCGGAAAAGGCGTCGAAGTAGCACTTGGGGCGGTCCGGTTCTGCTGGGCCGCCCCACCAAAACCAACTCAAAGTCGGGCACCTCAGCCCTCTTCCGGCACCATGTCGATGGCGCCACACGGGCATTCCGCCACGCAGATGCCACAGCCCTTGCAGTAATCAAGGTTGATCTCGAATCGATTTCCCGGCCCCAGCTTGATCACTGCGTTGTCCGGGCACACGCCATAGCAATTGTCGCATTCAAAGCAGTTGCCGCAGCTTAGGCACCGGCGTGCCTCGTAAAGCGCGGTCTCTTCGGTCAGCCCCCCCTGCACCTCGTCAAAGCTGCTGG
>JBAVTI010000075.1:0-27644 GCA_049696055.1 Paracoccaceae bacterium
GGCATAGATGACCCAACACCCCCGCCTGATGTCCCCCCTCACCCTGCGCGGCCACACCTTGCGCAATCGCATCGTTTTTGGCGCGCATACCGCAAATATGGCCGAAAATGGCCTGCCAGGCCCCAGATATGGGGGCTATCTTCTGGAACGCGCTCTGGGTGGCGCGGCGATGATCGTAGCCGAGCCTGTGCCCGTTCACCGCACCGGAGTTTTGACGCGCGGCAATTTCCTGCATTCATCAGACGAAATAATCCCGCACTTTCAAAAGGTTACCGAACCCGTCAAAGCCGCCGGGGCGGTTATTCTTCAGCAACTCTACCACATCGGCGCGCATGGCGATTCCGACTTAAGCTTTGCCCCGCACTGGTCACCCTCCGGCCATCCCAGCTACCACGACAGCGATGGTTCCCACAAAGTCACCCAGTCCGAAATAGCAGAGTTGATCGAGGCCCATGTAACCGCCGCCATCCGATGCAAAATGTCAGGATTTCAAGGAGTTGAGGTGTGGGCCGCCTATCATTCCCTGCTCGATCAATTCTGGACACCGTGGTCAAATACCCGCGATGATCAGTGGGGTGGCAGTCTCGAAAATCGCACTCGCTTCTCGCGCACCATCATTGAACGCATCCGCAAAGCCTGCGGTCCCGACTTTATTATCGGTCTCGCAATCAGCTATTCTACCGCCTATTCCGTCACGTTGTCGGCGGAAAATTTGTGTGAAATCATAGCCTTGCATGATGACACCGGCGATGTCGATTACGTCACCTGCGGTTATGGCAGCTATCTTGATTTCACCGGCATCATCCCGCCCTTCACCCACGGTGAAAAGCTGACCACGCCGCTAACCGTGCAGCTTAAGGCATTGGCAAAGCACGCTAAAATTACGTCCGAGGCACATATCCGCACCCCCGAGAATGCCGAATCCATCATCGCATCGGGCCAATCCGACCTCGTCTCGATCGTGCGCGGTCAAATTGCCGACCCGCATTTGGCCAATAAAACCAAGGAAAACCGTGCCTCTGACATCCGGTCCTGTATCTCGTGCAACCAGATGTGTTGGGGCCGCCGCAGCCGCGACTATTGGATTTCCTGCCTGATTAACCCTTCGGCAGGCCGCGAGTTTGAATGGGGCGGCGACCGTTTCACAAAGACGCATGGCCCCAAATCCATTCTTGTCGTCGGCGCGGGTCCAGCAGGTCTTGAGGCCGCCCGCGCCGCCGCCGAATGCGGCCATCACGTTGAAATCGTTGAAGCTTCTAACCAGATAGGTGGCCAGTTCCGCCTTGCGGGTTTGCAGCCTCGCCGTGCCCAGATCCTTGACTTGCTGGACTGGTATGAACGAATGTTCACAAATTTAAACGTTACGCTGCGCCTGAACACCTACCTTGATGCCGACGAGATTGCCGCCCACCCCGCCGATGAAATCATCCTCGCCACCGGCTCTCTGCCCGACCCATCTGCCCGCCAACGCTGGCTGCCGCAAGAACCGACCCTGCCGGGGTTAGACCTTGGCCATGTCTACGCTCCCGAAGACGTCCTGCGTCGAGAGGCCCGCCTGGGCGATACCGTTGTGGTCTATGATGAGGGCAGCAATTGGCGTGGCGCTGGTACGGCGTGGTATTTGGCCGAGCAAGGCAAGCATGTGATCCTTGTCACCCCCGAACCCTTTGTCGGCAAAGAAATCGCCCGAACCGCCGCCGACGGCCCGCTGCGCCAAAAGCTGGCGAAAGCGGGCACTAAAGTGTTGACCGAACACTGCATTGCGCGTTGGCACGGCAATGGTGTTACCGTGCTTAACATGTTGACCGGGCAGGAAGAAACGCTTGCGGCCTCGGCGCTGGTGATGTCTACGACCAATGTCGCGTTTGATCCTTTTCCCGAAACCTTCCCCGGCAAGACCACTTACCGTATCGGGGATTGCGCCGCCCCAAGGCTTGCCGCTTACGCCTTTCACGAAGGCCGCAAACTGGCACTTTCCCTTTAGGGCGCGCCCTGAGGGGCTGGGTTCAGGGCTTTGTTGTACGGCTTCCAATCCGTGACGTCGGGGTAAAATTTGCGACGCCAATCGCGCACACGACGGTTCATCACCCGCTTCCACAGGGGGGGTATCATCGCCAAAGTCGTCATCCCCGGATAGCCGAACGGCAATTGCGGTGCATCATCTTCACCATAGGTCTGCAACAGGGGAAACCGCCTGTCGGGTTTGTAATGGTGATCAGAATGGCGCTGCAAATTGATCAGCAGCCAGTTTGACGCCCGATGTGATGCGTTCCACGAATGGCGTGGCAACACATGCTCATAGCGGCCATCCCCAAAGTGCCGCCGGGTAAGGCCATAATGTTCAATATAATTTACCAATTCCAACTGCCAAACAGCAACCCCGGCTTGCCACAGGAACAACACGCACCCCTGCCATCCCCCCACAGCCAACGCCACCGCCACCATTGCCGCTTGCAATGCCCAATACCGCCAATAGGGGTTAGAGGCATGATAGGCACCAAGCCCCTTGCGGGCCAGCATCGCCACCTCGGCCGTCCACGCCGAGCGGCGGCATTCCAGCAAGACGCGCGGGAAAAACCGATGAAACCCCTCGTTATAGCGTGCGGTCACCGGGTCGCGGGGGGTGGCCACATAGAGGTGATGCACCCGCAGATGTTCAGAGCGAAAGTGGCTGTAAAGCACTGTTGCCAATAGTAAATCGCCCAACCAGCGCTCCCAGGCTGCCTTTTGGTGCATCAACTCGTGGCTATAGTTGATGCCGATGGTGCCGGAAATCACCCCCATGCCAAAGAACAAGACGCCCTTTTCCAGCGCCCCCAAATGCTCGGCGCGGGTAACGTAATATATCATTCCAAACAGCAGGCAAAACTGCACTGGAAACCAGATCACCGTGATCAGCCGATACCAGAACAGCCCCACTTCGGGCGTATCCAGATCGGCGTTGTCGGTGTTCAGACCGGAAAGCGCATCCAGCAGCGAAAACAGACCCCAACTGTAAACCGGCAATAGCGCCACCGTCCACCCACCGATGCCCGCCCCAAGGATTGCAAGCGGCACCATTCCAAGCGAAAGCCAAAACGGCAGGGCATTGGTCAGCCGGGCCACCTGCGCTGCGGGTATTGTTTTCATTGGCATTCCTATTCCACTTTGCCCGCGACTATCGCTTATTCCGACGAAATCTCAACTGTGACCAATTGCACCATGAGCCACGGCATAGGCCTTGCGCATCAACGTTGGCAGATCATCAGGGCAAAAGCGGTCGGCCGACATAAACGCACCCCTTTGAGGGTTCACCCCTGCTTCGGCCTGCGCCACGCGGACCGTCAGGCGCAAATGGAAATGCGTAAAGGTATGGCGCACCTCGCCTGCATCGCGCCAATCGGCGTCAAATGGGGCAATGCCGCCCTGATTGTCCCAGTCCGACCCCGGCCATCCCAACATTCCCCCCAGCAGGCCGCGATCCGGTCGCAACTCCAAAAGCCAGGCGCCATCGCCGCGCTGTGCTACCCAAACCTTGCCCACCCGCGTTGGCTTGTCGGGCTTTGGCGTCTTGCGTGGCAAATCGCCCTGCACCCCTGCTGCCCGTGCCGCACAAGGTGCCATCCATGGGCAAATCCCGCATGCCGGATTGCGCGGGGTGCAGATCGTAGCCCCCAGATCCATGACAGCCTGTGCGTAGTCACCGGGACGCAAGGCTGGAGTCAAAATCTCGGCCAGCCGGGTAAGTTCGCCTTTCGCTACGGGCAAGGGCACCTCGACCAGATGGATCCGCGCCATCACCCGTTCCACATTGCCATCTACCACGGTCGCGGGTTCGTCGTAGGCAATCGAGGCTATGGCCGCCGCCGTGTAAGGTCCCACTCCCGGCAGCGTCAAAAGTCCGTCGCGGGTGACGGGAAACACCCCGCCGTGGTCCGCAACCACCGCACGTGCGCCCCGCAAAAGGTTCCGCGCCCGTGCATAATAGCCAAGCCCCGCCCATTCGCCCATCACCTCTCCATCCGCCGCAGCTGCAAGTGACACCACGTCCGGCCAGCGCGTGGTAAAGCGGTGAAAATAGTCGCGCACCGTGGCGACAGTGGTTTGCTGCAACATCACTTCGGACAGCCAAACGCGGTAGGGGTCAGGTCGCACACCCGATGCGCGATCGCCAGGCGAAACCCGCCAAGGCATCACACGGGCGTTGAGGTCATACCATGCCAAAAGAGCATCGCTCAGATCGCTGCTCAAGCCTATGTCACGCAATGTTTATGCCCCATTCAGTGCCATTCCTCTGGCATGCCTGACCTTTGTCCGCATAGAATAGCGTCAACACAGGAACAAACCAGATGGCTCGCGCTTCAAACTCGACTCAAAACCCACCCTCACGCCGTATGCGCGGGTTTGAGGCGGCATCAGGCTTGTTAAAGGACCGCATTCGCACGGCTGGCGAAGCCCGTGGTTTTGCCGTCACGCGCTTACTTACGCATTGGGCCGAGATTGTCGGCGAAGATCTGGCACGCATTACTCGACCGATTAAAGTCGGTTACGCCCGCGAAGGCTTTGGTGCCACGCTGACCCTGCTTACGCGATCTGCCGAGGCGCCAATGGTGCAGATGCAACTGCCCAAGATCAAAGACCGGGTGAACGCCTGTTATGGCTACAACGCGATCTCGCGCGTCAGCCTGACCCAGACGGCACCCACCGGTTTTGCCGAAGGGCAGGCCGAATTCACTCCCGCGCCAAATGCAGTACCCAAGCCGATTGATCCCGCCATTGCCGAAGCGGCAACTGCCTCGGCGTCGGGGGTGCACGACGAAGGCTTGCGCGCGGCCCTTGAAACATTGGCAAGAAACTTCTTAAGTCGCCCCAAATCATGAAGAGGCACAATATGACCAAGAAATTCGGTATCGCCGCCCTTGCGCTGGTTCTGGTGGCGGGCCTCGGCCTTTGGGCCGCCGGTTCGCGCAACAATGCCGGCCAAGCCTTGCTGCCGACGATGACAGCAGCGGCGCAAGAAACCACCACCACGGCCAAAACCCCAGTTGTGCCAGAATTGACCATCGGTTCGCCTGACGCAAAGGTGACCATCACCGAATATGCCTCTTACACCTGCCCGCATTGCGCCACCTTCCACGAGACGGTCTTCAAGCCGTTGAAGGCCGATTACATCGACACTGGCAAAGTGCGCTTTATCTTTCGCGAGGTATATTTTGATAAGTACGGCCTCTGGGCCTCGGTCATCGCGCGCTGTGGCGGCGAAATGCGCTATTTCGGGATCAACGGCATTCTTTTTGACACTCAAAAGGAATGGGCGGCATCGGATGATGCCAATGCGGTCATCGAAAACCTCAAGAAGATTGGCCGGACTGCCGGTATGGACGATGCTACCATGACCCAATGCCTGGAAGACGATGCAATGGCGCAGGCAATGGTTGCAACCTTCCAGACCAATATGACCGCCGATGCCGTTGAAGGCACGCCAACAATTTTCGTCAACGGCACCAAGCATCCGAACATGACCTATGCCGATCTTAAGGTGATCCTAGACGCCGAATTGGCAAAATAGGCCATGTCCACGCCACTTGCGGGGATCCGCGTGATTGAACTGGCCCGGATTCTTGCCGGGCCGTGGGCGGGCCAAACGCTGGCCGATCTTGGGGCCGACGTGATCAAGGTCGAGGCCCCCGAGGGCGATGATACCCGCCGCTGGGGCCCGCCGTTTGTTGACCGCGAGGGCGACCGATCAGCGGCTTATTTCTATGCCACCAATCGGGGCAAGCGGTCTGTCATCGTTGATTTTCGCACGCCCGAGGGGCAGGAAATCGTGCACCAACTGGTGGCCGACGCGGATGTGGTGATTGAAAACTTCAAGGTTGGCGGCCTTGCGAAATACGGCCTCGACTATGCCGCGCTGCAAAAAGTGAACCCCAAGTTGATCTATTGCTCCATTACCGGCTTTGGCCAAACCGGGCCCTATGCCCACCGTCCGGGCTATGATTTCATCATCCAGGGCATGGCAGGTTTGATGAGCGTCACCGGCGAGCCCGATGGTCAGCCGCAGAAAGTGGGCGTTGCGGTGACCGATATCTTTACCGGCGTCTATGCCGCCACCGCCATTCTTGCCGCCCTGCACCAACGTGGCACCACCGGGACGGGTCAGCATATTGACATGGCGCTGATGGATGTTGCCGCCAGCATCATGGCCAATCAAGCGATGAATTATATGGTCAGCGGCACGCCACCCGGCAAAATGGGTAATGCGCATCCCAATCTTGCGCCCTATGCGGTGTTTGATTGCGCTGATGGCTGGATCATCATCGCCACGGGAAATGATGCGCAATATCAGCGGCTTTGCGCCCTGCTCGACTTGCCGAACATGGCTAACGCGCCCGCTTTCGCCACCAATGCCGACCGCGTTGCCAACCGCGTTGCAATGACCGATGCGCTTACTGCGGCGACCAGCGTGCGCAGCAAGGCCGACTTGTTGGCAGCCTGCGAGGCGCAAGGCGTTCCCGCAGGCCCCATCAACGATCTGGCCGAAGTTTTTGCCGATCCGCAGATTATTCACCGCGGTTTGCGATTGGAAATCCAAGGGTTACCCGGCCTGCGGTCGCCTTTCACATTTTCCGACGCTGACCTGGCCCTTGATCGCCCTGCCCCAAAACTGGGTGAACATCAGGCCGAGATCCTGGGCAAAGTCTGACGTTACCATTCCTTGACGCTTGCGCCCTATCGTCTAGGGTGCGCGCAACCCTTTTACGGAGCAAAAAATGACTCAACGCCTTCACCTGGTCTTTGGTGGCGAGCTGGTAAGCCCCTCGAAAAACGTCTTCAAAGACGTGAAGAACATCGAAATTGTCGGCATGTTTCCTGATTATGCGTCGGCCTTCAACGCGTGGAAGGCCGCTGCCCAACGCACTGTTGATGATGCTCATATGCGGTATTTCATTGCCCATATTCACCGCCTGCGCGATGAGGCGATGCCCGGATCTTCCACTGAAGAGCTGGGGGTCTAAACCTTTTATATCATGGCATATTCGCTTGGCCTGACGCTGTATCACCTGGCCTCGCGGCGCGAGGCGGCTCCCGTTGCGGACCGACCTGCGCGCCCCGACGGTAACCTGATCTGGCTGCATGCTCCGCACCTTGATGCCGCCCGCGCCATGACCGAACTTGCGCGCCGTCTGATCGCCGAAGATGGGTTTGTGGTCTTGTTAACCTGCCCTGTCGGCCTCGCCCCCATACCGGGCGCGATTCTTCAATCACCCCCCGCCGATAGTCAGCCCGAAGCACGCACGTTCTTGGATCACTGGCGCCCCAAGGCGGTTGTAATGTCCGAGGGCGAGCTTCGCCCCGCCGTGCTTTTTGAGGCTGCCGAGCGCGGCATCCCTGTACTGATGGTTGACGGTCGCGCGCCGTATATCCTGCGCGAAAAGGACGGCTGGTATCCCGGCCTGATCAAAGCAACTTTGGCGCTGTTTACGCAGGTTTTGGCAGTAGACGACATTGCCGCGCGCAGCTTTCGTCGGGCAGGTGTGGCCGCAGACGTAACGGGCAGAATGGAAGAGGCCAGCGCCGCACTATCCTGCACCGAAGCAGAGCGAGAGGCGCTAGCCCGATTGTTGGCCACTCGCCCGGTCTGGCTGGCTGCAAGCCTGCCCGAGGCCGAAGAAACCGCTGTGATCGAAGCGCATCGTTCGGCGTTGCGACTGGCGCATCGGCTGTTGCTGATCGTTGTACCGCAAGATCAGGCGCGCGCCCTGCCTTTGGCAGAGCGAATGGAAAACGTCGAAGGTTGGCAGGTTGCGCGCCGCGCCGCGGATCAAGAGCCGGATACCGAGGTTGAGGTTTATATCGCTGATACTACAGCAGAATATGGTCTCTGGTATCGTCTGGCACCCATCACTTTTCTGGGCGGAAGCCTATCTGGGGTAGGCTGTCAGCGCGATCCCTTAGAGGCAGCGGCGTTGGGGTCTGCTATTATTCATGGCCCGAGACCCGGTGGTTTTGGCGGAATCTTTGGGCGGTTGGGGGCGGCGCGGGGGGCGCGGTCGGTGGCGTCATCGGCGGATATGGCGGAGGCATTGGGGGATTTGCTGTCGCCAGACCGGGCCGCAAGGTTGGCGCAGGCGGCTTGGGGTGTGGCGTCGGATGGCGTTGAGGTCACGGACCGGGTGATCAAGCAAATCCACAATATGTTGGGGAAGGGCTAATGCGTTCACCCCAATTCTGGTATCATACGCCGGAAAAGCCGGGGTTGACGGCGCGGCTTTTGGCCCCCTTGGGGTGGCTGTATGGTTCGGTCACCGCGCGGCGGGTTAAGAAATCGGGCTACATCGCATCGATTCCAGTGATTTGCATCGGCAACCTGAATGTCGGCGGTACCGGAAAGACGCCAACAGCGATTGCGCTGATCGGACGGTTGGCGGGCGTGCATGTGGTTTCGCGGGGCTATGGCGGGCGGCTGGACGGCCCGATTCAGGTGAATCCAAAGCGGCACACCGCACAAGATGTGGGGGACGAGCCACTGCTTTTGGCAGCATTTGCCCCTGTGTGGGTGGCGAAAGACCGCGCCGCAGGCGTAAAGGCGGCAGAGGCCGCAGGTGCCAAAGTAGTGCTTCTAGACGATGGGTTCCAAAACCCTTCGGTGCAAAAAGACCTGTCGATCATCGTGGTTAATGCAGCACAAGGCTTTGGTAATCGGCGTTGCTTGCCGGCGGGGCCGTTGCGCGAAACGGTTGACGAAGGGCTAAGACGTGCAGATTTTCTTTTATCCATAGGTAGTTACGAAGATCAGGTGGCGTTTGCACGCACCTTCAGAAGCCCTGTTCCGCACCTGACAGGGCAGGTTAAGGTGCTGCCGATGGGAATGGATTGGCAGGGCGAAAGGGTGCTGGCCTTTGCCGGAATAGCCCATCCGGAGAAATTTTTTGCGACTTTGCGGTCAACAGGCGCGGAAATCGTGAAAATGCAGGCGTTGGAGGACCATCAACCGCTGTCAGCGGCCCTGATGCTGCGGCTGGAGGCCGAGGCGAAAATGCTGCATGCTCAATTGGTTACAACTGAAAAGGATGCTGTCCGGCTGCCATCGGCCTTTCAGCAAAAAGTTTTGACATTGCCGGTGCGGCTGCACCTGGATGATTGGGCACCGCTAGAGGCAGCTTTGCAGAAACTGAAGGTATGCTGAACGTATGGCCAGCGTATGGCAAACGTACATACGTTGGTGCCATTCTGTATCCGGGCCTTGTCGGGCGAACCTGATCTTAGGGCATAGAACCGCGCGGCAAGATGTTCGCTGCAATTGCAGCATGGATACCCTATACAAATCCCTTGTTTCACTGTATGTGCCGCCGACGGCCCGAAGATTCCGGGGTGGTGGGCGAGGAGGCCTGACCACATTGGGGAATAAGGTGCCGGCCAAAAATGGCACCACTGGACGCAAGGTTGCGTCCTAAATACGGGCGAAAATTATGAAAGACTTTGGAATTGCCGCGCCTTTGGCTGCGGCTCTGGAAGCTCGGGGCTATGCCTCGTTAACCCCTGTGCAAGAGGCCGTGCTGGCCCCTGAAGTGGCCGGGCGTGACCTGCTGGTTTCGGCGCAAACCGGTTCGGGCAAGACGGTGGCCTTTGGCATCGCCTTTGCCGAAGAAATGCTGGCGGGCGCGGATCGTTTGCTGTTTGCCGACGTGCCGATGACCCTGATCATCGCGCCGACACGCGAGTTGGCGCTGCAGGTCGCACGCGAGTTGGATTGGCTTTATGCCGAAACCGGCGCGATCATTGCAACTTGCGTCGGCGGCATGGACTATCGCACCGAAAAGCGGGCTCTGGACCGCGGCGCACATATCGTTGTCGGCACACCGGGACGTTTGCGCGACCATATCGAGCGTCGCAGTCTGGACTTGTCGGGTCTGCGCGTGGCGGTGATGGACGAAGCCGACGAGATGCTTGATCTGGGGTTCCGCGAGGATCTGGAGTTTATCCTGTCGGCCGCCCCGGAAGAGCGTCGCACGCTGATGTTCTCGGCCACCGTGCCCAAGGCGATTGCGGAATTAGCCAAGGATTTTCAACGCAATGCAGTGCGTTTGCAGACCGCAGGCGAGGCCAAGCAACACGTTGATATTGAATACCGGGCGCTGACTGTATCGACCCGTGACCGCGAGCATGCGATTTTCAACCTGCTGCGGTTCTATGAGGCGCGGGCGGCGATTGTGTTTTGCAAGACCCGTGTGAACGTGAACCATTTGCTGGCACGAATGGGCAACCGGGGCTTTCAGGTTGTGGCATTGTCGGGCGAGTTGTCGCAGCAAGAACGCACCCATGCGTTGCAGTCGTTGCGCGATGGCCGCGCGCGGGTGTGCATTGCCACCGATGTGGCGGCGCGGGGAATTGACCTTCCGGGGTTGGATCTGGTGATCCACGCCGATTTGCCGTCAAATTCCGAGACGTTGTTGCACCGGTCGGGTCGGACCGGGCGCGCGGGGTCGAAAGGTGTTTCGGCGCTGATCGTGCCGCCGGCCGAGTTCCGCAAGGCGCAGCGGTTGCTGCAGGGTGCCAAAGTGGTGGCGGAATGGGCGAAAGCGCCGTCGGCCGAAGAAGTGCAGGCCAAGGATGACATGCGCATTCTGGAACACCCGGCGCTGATGTCGCCTGCGTCGGATGATGCGGTGATGGTGCAGGAATTGCTATCGCGGTTTGGGCCGGAACAGGCGGCGGCGGCGTTTGTGCGGCTGTGGCGCGAGGGGCGTTCTGCGCCCGAGGTGTTGCAGGATATGGCAGCACCAGGTGCGGCAGCGGCGGCCCCGCGAGAGCGGGCAGAGTTTGGCGAATCGGTTTGGTTTGCGGTGTCGGTTGGCCGGGCGGGCCGGGCTGAAGCGCGCTGGTTGTTGCCGAAAATCTGCGATGGCGGCGGCATTACCAAGAACGAAATCGGCGCGATCCGGGTGCAGGAGGATGAAACCTTTGTGCAGATCGGCAAGGCGGTAGCGGGCAAGTTTGGTCAGACGCTGGAGCTTGAGTCCGGTGTTGTGATGCGCCGGATTGAGGGCGAGCCGTCGATGGATCGGCCCGAGCGCGCACCGCGCAAGGTGTTTGATAAACCGGCTGGCAAGCCCGAACGTCGTGCGCCGCGCGAGGATGATGCGCCGCGCCCCGAGCGTGTGGTGCGTGAAAAGCCGGCCTATGTGCCTAAACCGGCGCGGGTGGTTGAGGAAGGCGAAGAAGCAGCGCCGCGCAAGGCCTATGTCAAGCGCGACGATGCCGAAGCCAAGCCCTACGTAAAGCGCGAAGACGGCGACAAAAAGCCTTGGGCGCCGCGCGATGACGGCCCGGCAATGGCCTATGCACCCCGCGATGCGGGGGCAAAGAAGCCCTATGCCCCCCGAGCTGAAGGCGCGAAACCTTATGCACCGCGTGCCGAAGGCGCGAAACCTTACGCCAAGCGTGCCGAAGGCGACCGCAAGCCCTATGCCCCGCGTGCCGAAGGCGCAAAGCCTTACACCCCGCGTGCTGAGGGTGCGAAGCCTTATGCGCCGCGCGCCGAAGGGGCGAAACCTTACGCCAAGCGTGATGATGCCGATCGCAAACCTTATGCTCCCCGTGCCGAGGGGGCCAAGCCCTATGTCAAGCGCGACGACGCTGGAGCCAAACCCTATGCGCCGCGCAAAGCGGCGGATGGCGACGCCCCCCGCAAGCCACGCGCCAAGCCGGGTGACAAGCCTGCCTCGGCTGGCTACAAATCGCATGGTCCCAAATCTGAAGGGTCGGATGCACGTCCGGCGCGGGCCGCAGGGTTCAAATCGCACGGCGCAGAGAGCAAGCCCTTTGGCAAACCAGCCTTCGCCAAGGCCAAACCGGCCGCTGCCAAGGTTGACGCCAAGGATACCAGCAAACGCTTTGTCCCGCCGCGCAAACCAAAGGCGTGATCAGGCTTTGACGGAATGAAATAGGCCGCGCCCCAACCGGGTGCGGCCTTTTGCGTTTCAGCCCGTGCGGTTTAGCGGATCAGGTGCTTGATTGCCACGACATGGGCTGCCGTTGCGCCCAGACTGTCGGCGGCCAAAGCCTGCGCCTCGGCCAGCAGGGTGTCGGGGGCGGTGATGCGGTCGATCAGGCCCCAAGCCAACGCCTCGTCAGCGGTGACTTTTGCCCCGCCCATCAGGATCATCTTGGTGCGGGCGGGACCAATCAGTGCCACCATGCGCGCAGGATCAGAAGGTTGCGGCAAAAAGCCGAGCTTCATCACCGGGTAAAACACCTTCGCGGTTGGCACTGACAGGCGGATATCGCAGGCCAGCGCCATCCCCATCGCCCCGCCCGCCAGCGTGCCGTTCAGGGCGGCGATGGTCAGGCACGGCAGCGCCGCAATCGCACCCGACAGCCGTTCCCAGACCGGATCGGTGGCAAGACCGGCGCGGGCTTCATCAAGATCAGCGCCCGCCGAAAAAACCTTGCCCACCCCGGTCAGGATCAGGGCGCGGGCCTGTTGCGCAGCTGCGCGTTCGGCAATATCGGCCAGGTCGCGCAACATCGCCCCGGTCAGGGAATTAGCCTTGTCGGGACGGTTCAAGGTGACGGTCCAAAGGCCCGCCTCAATCGCAAGTGTGATCATCAGATCAGACCCACCCGCCGGCGGATCGCCGCGTCGCGCAGGCTGATTTCGGTGCCGCGATAGGCGTCGGCATCACGCCCGCACATCCACAGCAAGGCCCGCGCGGGCCAATCGGCGGGGATATGCGCCGAAGGGTCAAGCTGGCTGACCGGGTTTACGCCACTTGCCTTGATCTTGACCTGCATGTCGGTGGCGACAGTGCCGGGCGACAGACCCATGATGCGCAAACCAGCGGCGGCTTCTTCCAGATGGGCAACACGGGTCAGCATCGCCGCCCCGGCCTTGGCGGCGCAATAGGCGCCCCAGCCTTCCATCGGATTGTGCGCCGCCCCCGATGAAATGGTGATGATTGTGCCCGACCCTTGCGCCCGCATGATCGGAATTGCGGCGCGCATGCCGTAGAATACGCCGTTCAGGTTGACGTCGATCGCGCGGGCAAAGGCGGCGGGGTCGGCGTCAGACAGCCGCGCAATCGGGTCTATCACACCTGCGTTACCGATCAGCACATCAAGCCGCCCGTGGGTGGTGACAACCTGCGCAATGGCCGCATTGACCGAAGCCCAATCCGCGACATCGCAAGCGACGGCCATGGCATTCTCGCCAAGCTCTGCGGCCAAGGCATCGATCTTGGCCTTGTTTCGCGCCAAAAGCGCCACCCGCGCCCCGGCATTGGCAAAAACCCGGGCGGTGGCGGCACCAATGCCCATGCTTGCCCCGGTAATGATCACCACTTTATCGAGCATTTTTACCTCTATCTTCCATCGGCGTGCATTCCTTGCTAGGTCAGCCGCGCAGCATGACGGAATCCCTTGACCCGTCTAGCCCATAATCAGATGCTAGCGCATCATTTACAGCAGAAAGGTTTCGTTATGACACAGTGGAAATTGATGGGTTCTACGGCTTTTGTGGCCCTGATTGCGGGCAGCGCTGCGATGGCGGATGTGACGGCCGAAGAAGTTTGGCAGTCTTGGAAAGACCTGGGCACCTCGTATGGCCAGACCCTTGCGGTGGAAAGCGAAGTGCGCGATGGCGACACGCTGACGATCACCAATCTGTCGCTGACAACCGATCAGGATGGCACCAAGGTTGAGATAACCATTCCCGAAGTTCTGTTTACCGAAAACGGTGACGGTGCTGTGGAAGTGACCATGTCGGAAGAAATTCCAGTAGTGATTACAACGACGAAGGCCGAAGCGGGCGAGCCGAGCGAAGTGACGGTACTGGTATCGAACCCGGACATGGTGATGACGGTTTCGGGTACGGCAGAAGAGTTGCGCAATGACTACGAAGCGTCCAGCATCAAGGTGGCGCTAAGCGAGCTTAAGGGCGGCGATAGCGAAAAGGTTGATGTGACCGCAGAGGTGACGATGACCGGGCTTACCGGCAGCTCGATCACCAAGGGCGCGACCGACAAGGTGACCAGCGGCACCTTTGGCGCGGCGTCGGTGGCGGCTAATATTGCGGTGAAAGACGGCGAAACCAATGGCAATTTCAACATGGTTGGCACCTTTGCCGATCTGGCGGGCAATGCCACAACGTCGCTGCCAGCGGCAACCGATATGAAGGATATCATGGCGGCGCTGAAGGCAGGGTTTGCGACCGAAGGGGCGTTTACCTATGGCAAGAGCGATGTGACCTTTGATTTTGCCGATGCCGAGTCGAACGCGAAAGGCACCGGCGGCACCGAAGGCGGCAGCTTTAACTTTGCGATGGATCAAGCCCGGTTGAACTATGGCGGCAGCGCCAAAGGGGCTTTCACCACGATTTCCGGGTCGGATATCCCGTTCCCGGAACTGACGGTGAAATACGCCGAGGCCGCGTTCAACCTGCTGGTGCCGGTTGGCAAGTCTGATGGTCCTTCGGATTTTGCCTTGCTGACCAAGTTTGTCGATCTGTCGGTATCGGACGAAGTTTGGGCGATGTTCGATCCGGCGTTGGCGTTACCGCGCGATCCGATCACCGTGGTGCTGGATACCAAGGGCACCGCCAAGCTGAACGTCGATCTGATGGACACCGCTGCGATGGAAGCCCTTGCCGGGGGTGCGCCAGGCGAGTTGAATTCGTTGGATGTGACGGCGCTGCAAGTGAAGGTGGCTGGTGCCGAGTTGACCGGTGCTGGTGCGTTGACCTTTGACAACACCGACCTGGTGACGTTTGACGGGATGCCGACCCCGACAGGTGTGATCGAGATGAAGTTGACGGGGGCAAATGGTCTGCTGGACAAGCTGGCAACCATGGGTCTGATACCAGAAGATCAACTGATGGGCGGCCGGATGATGCTGGGCATGTTCGCCAAGGTTGTCGAAGGCGAGCCGGACACCATGACCTCGACGCTGGAGTTCAAGGACAAAGGCTTTTTCGCCAATGGCATGCAGCTGAAATAAGCTGCCGCGACGTTTGATGCCACAGGCCGCCCTGCCCCGCGCCGGGCGGCCTTTTCATATGAAGGCTGCAGCCCATGACCCTGCCTGAAATCGTTTTTGCCGATCTGCATGACGCCATGGGGGGGCGGCTGTTTACCGTGACGGTGCAGGACACCTTGGCGGGCGTGGCGCGGCGGGCTTATACTTCGCATCCGGTGGAATACCCGACCTCGGTATCCAAACCGTTGCAGCAAGATGTCTGGAGCAAACAGGTTTTGGTCGAGGGCAAGACCTTTGTCGCCAACACGACCGCCGAGTTCGCCAATCTGTTCTTTGACCATGCGTTGATCAATGCGCTGGGCTGCCAGTCGGCGGTCAATATACCGGTCATGATTGGGGGCAAGGTGTTGGGCACGATCAATATTCTGGATGTCGAGGACCATTTCACCCCCAGTCGGCTTGCGGGGTTGCAAATGGTGTTGGCGGACAGGCTGGCCGAAGTGGCCACAGCCATGCGGGCGGTGCCGATGGGAAAGGCCGGGCCGTCAGAGGCGCGGCTTGCGCGGCTACGGGTGCGGATGGTGGAAACCGGCACCGATCTGGTGGCGCTGGCGCCGGGGGCGCATCTGCGCTGGTTGTTGGGATTTGCGCCCTTTGCCGACGAGCGCCCGTGTTTCGCACTGATCGGGTTGACTGAAGCCGGGTTCTTGATGCCGGCGTTGAACGCTGCCGACGTGCGTCAGCACACCGATTGGCCGTTCTGGGAATGGGGCGATGACGCGGGCCCCGATGCGGCGATGGAAACGGCGTTGCACGCGCTTGGGCGGCCGCGGCGGGTAAGTCTGGATGAGACGATGCGCGCCGACCATGCGCTGATGCTGCTGGACGGGTTGCCCAACGTCGCGCGCGGCTTTGCCGAAGATACGGTGGGGTATTTGCGGCTGCGCAAGGACAAAGCCGAGATTGCTGCGTTGCGGGAAAACGCCCGGATCGCCGATCTGGCGCAAACCGCCTTGCGGGCGGCGGTAAAGCCAGGGGTGACGGAAGCGGCCTTGGCCGAAGTGGCGAAAGCGGTGTTTTTGGCCGAGGGTGCCACATGCGAGTTCTTGATCGTTGGCACCGGGGTGAACAGCGCCTTTCCGCACCATCACACGGGCAGCACGGTAGTGAAACCGGGTGACGCGATAGTGGTGGATATTGGCGGGCGCAAGGACGGCTATTTTTCCGATATTACCCGGATGGCGGTCTGCGGCCCGCTGCCCGATGGCTATATGGATGTGCATGGCGTGGTGGATGCCGCCGTGCGTGCGGCACTGGCGGCGATCAGGCCGGGCGTGCGGGCGCGGGATGTGGATGCGGCGGCGCGCGGCGTGATTGTGTCGGCGGGCTATGGCGACTATTTCACCCACCGCACCGGGCATGGGTTGGGGCAGGAAATCCACGAGCCGCCGTATATTACCGGGGTGTCGGATGTGGTGCTGGAGGCGGGGATGGTGTTCACCATCGAGCCCGGCATCTATCTGCCCGGCAGGTTTGGCATCCGGCTAGAGGAAGTGGCGGTTGTCACGGATGACGGAGTAGAGATTCTATCCGCGCTTTCGCGGGCCGTGTTTGTGGCGTGACAGTTGCATGTCGGGACTTGGCGCACTAGGTGCCTACTGAACCAAAGGGGCACGTCATGACCGACAAATTGCAATCACTGACCGAGGCTTTGCTGGTGGCGGCAAAGCGCGCTGGCGCCGATAGTGCCGACGCCATAGCGGTAGACGGCACATCGGTGTCGATCGACATCCGGGCGGGAAAACTGGAGCAGGCAGAGCGGTCTGAGGGCATTGAGTTGGGTCTGCGGGTGCTGATGAGCGGCGGGCGGCAGGCTTGCGTGTCGGTATCAGACACCTCGGCGCGCACCATTGCCGATGTGGCCGAACGCGCGGTGGCAATGGCGCGCGAGGCACCCGTGGACCCGACGGTGGGTCTGGCAGACGCGGGTCAGTTGGCGCGCGGCTGGGATATGGCGGCGCTGGAACTATGTGACCCTGCGGCAGAACCAGAAGCGGCAGCACTGGAGGCCGACGCACGCCGGGCCGAGGCTGCAGCGATGGCGCGGGCCGGGATCACGCAGGTCGAGGCATCGGCGGGCTATAGCCAGCGGCGGGTTCACTTGTGCGCCAGCAATGGGTTTTCGGGCGGCTATGGGCGCACCTCGCGATCGGTTTCTGCGGTAGCCTTTACCGGGGACGGCACCGGGATGGAGCGTGATTGGGCGGGGGAATCGCGGATTTACCAAGCCGACGTACCAAGCTCGGAAAGCATTGGCGATCTGGCGGCAGAACGCACGCTGTCGCGGGCCGGGGCCAGAAAGCCGGTAACCGGCACCTACCCCGTGTTGTTTGACGAACGGATTGCCAGCAGCCTGATCGGGCATCTGTTGTCTGCGATCAATGGCACCTCGATTGCGCGCGGGGCATCTTGGCTGCGCGATGCGTTGGGCAGCCAGGTTTTGCCTCCAGAGCTATCGGTGATCGAAGATCCGATGCGCATTCGCATACCGGGCAGCCGCCCGTTTGATGCCGAAGGCCTTGCCACCGCCCGCCGTGCGATTGTGCAGGATGGCGTGCTGACGGGGTGGACGCTTGACCTTGGCACCGGGCGCAAGCTGGGCATGGCCAGCACGGCGAACGCATCGCGCGGAACCTCAAGCCCGCCTTCGCCGTCGACCTCGAACATTGATTTGACGGCAGGGCGGTTCAGCCGGGAAGATTTGCTGGGGCAAATGGGGACCGGGCTTTTGGTGACCTCGCTGATCGGATCGTCGATCAATGGCACCACAGGCGATTATTCGCGCGGAGCCAGCGGGTTTTGGGTGGAAAACGGCCAGATCACCTATCCGGTCAACGAATGCACGATTGCAGGCAACCTGCGTGATATGCTGCTGCGGATTGTGCCTGCCAACGACGCGCGGGTGCATTTGTCGACGCGGGTGCCAAGCCTGCTGATCGACGCGATGACGCTGGCGGGGGCTTGAGAGGCCTTAAGCGGCCATATTGATGTCGTGCTGTTTGATGGCAGCCTCGATATCGTCATAGAACGTCGCCACGCCGTTATTCAGCACGATACCGCTGGTGCAATAGTCGCGCAACGTTGCGGTGGAGTGTGACACCATCAACAGGCCAGAGGTCTTGAGCCGGGTCTGAAACACCTCGAGCGATTTTTTGCGAAACGACGCATCGCCAACGGCAGTGATCTCGTCCACCAGGTACCAGTCAAACGCGACGCCCATCGAAAGGCCGAACGCCAGTCGTGCCTTCATGCCCGACGAATAGGTGCGCACCGGCATGCGCATGAAATCACCCAGTTCGGCAAAGTCGTTCACATAGTCGATCAGATATTCGGTATCTATGCCATAGATGCGCGCCACAAAGCGGGTGTTTTGGGCACCTGAAAGATCCACCGCAAAACTGCCGGCAAAGCCAAGGGGCCACGAAACCGACCCGCGCCGCGCGATGCTGCCGCTATTTGGCGAAAGACTGCCCGCGATCATGCTGATCATGGTGGATTTTCCGGCACCGTTACGGCCGACCAGCGCCACTTTTGACCCCGCCGGAATGACCTGACTGAAATTGTTCAGCAAGGTCTTGCGGCCATTTGGCGTGAGGTAATACTTCGAGACGTTGCGAAACTCGATCATGATAGGATCCGCTTGCCCGCCAGGTTAACGCCGGCCAACTTAACGCCAGCCATCTTAACGGTTGTCACGGACATTGTAGTAGACCAGCATCAAAACCGCCCAACCGATCATGCAATAAAGTGCCGCCAGTGATACCAGCAGCCAGCTGCGCGGGTAAAGCGAGCTTTGGGCCAGTGTCGGCTCGACGTGAACGGTGATGTAGCGGGCTTGGCGGCGCGCCTCTTCGCGGGCGGCGGCCAAGCTGGCCATTGCGCCAGTGTAGGCCATTTGCGCGAATTCCTGTTGCACCAGAAAATCTTCATACTCGCCGAAAATATCGACGGTGGTGTCGTTGGAAGAACCGCTAAGATCACGCCGTTCGGCATTGATCCGGGTCGTGATGGACTGGATCCGGGTGTCAAGCTGGGTGACGCGCGGGTCATCGGCCTTGGCATAGGCCAACAGCGAGTCGCGTTCGACCAATGCGCGCGCCAGTTCCGATTGCAGCGCATTCAGCACGCCAATTTGCCCTTCGGCATCAATGCGCGGGTCAAGAATCCCATTCTTGCGCCGAAAATCGGTAAGGCCGCTGCGGATTTTGAACAGATTGGCTTCGGCCTCGTCCAGCGCCACCTTGCCAAACCGGATGGCGTCAGACTGGGCTGCGTCCGCCAGTTTGTTGACCAAAATGCTGCTCTTATCCAGAATCGCCTTGGCAACCAGTTGCGCATCTTCGGGGGTGAAGGCTTCGGTTTGAATTTGCAGAATGCCGGTCGCGGAATCGCGGCTGACCTGCACCATGCTTTCCCATTGGTCGGAAAGATCTTCGATCGTCGGGTCGCTGCCGAGTGTAAAGACCGGATCATTGGTCGCCCGGCTGTAGATCTTGGACAGGTTGATATCGGCCTCGATATCCTCGACGATTTCCTGGCTGCGGATGTAGTCGTAAAGAATATCGGCATCGGTGGCAGACCCGGAAGATACCTGGGTCAAGGCCCCCAACAAGCCACCCATCCCAACGCTGGCACCTTCGGACCGGATCGAGAACGCCGCGCGGGAATGGTACTGATCGGCCGCAATAAAGGCCATGTAACTGGCAGCAGCCACAACCGGCAGCACCACGCACAAGGCAAAACTGGCAACAACGATCCGGTGGCGTCGCTTAAGCCCCAGAAAGCCGGATTTCGCTTTATGCTGGGGCTTGGCACCAACGCTGAAGGGATCGGGTTTGACGACCGGGACGGCGCCGGGAAAGGGCACGGGTTTAACCGACGCAGGCACCGCCTGAACGGGCGCAATTCTAACCGGCGGGACGGCCTGCGGGGGCACGGCGCGCAGCGGTACGGCAGCAAGCGGCACCGCAGACTGTGGCGGCGCGGTTTGCAGCGGTGCCGTGGCCTGCGGCGAAGACGAGGGCGTTACCGCTTGGGGCGACTTTGCTTGATCGGTCAAGAGTTTCGTCTCCATACTGCTTGTTGGCCCCATATTCTGCCGCGTTGTTGCGACAAGGGCCCCGCCAGAGAATGCGGCGGTTTCGCCTTAGATACCTTATCCCGCCCGAATTGTTTGCCGCAACTGGACAGGCTGGCCTAGGCATAGAATAAGGCGTAAACTCGCAAATGGAAACTGGCATAGGCAAAAAGATGACCACGACAGGCGTAAAAGCCACGCTGGCCCCGACCGATACGCAACTACCAAAGGGCAATCGGGTGCGGTTTCAAAAGCTGCGCGTGTTTGCCGCACTGGTTTTGCGCGAGATGACGGCACGCTATGGCCGGTCTTTTGGCGGCTATTTCTGGGCCGTGGCGGAACCCACCGGTGGGGTAGTACTGCTGGCACTTGTGTTCAGTTTTGCGCTGTATCGCCCGCCATTGGGCAATAGCTTCATGGTGTTCTATGCCACCGGGATCATTCCGTTTTACCTTTACAACACAACGGCCGCCTCTGCCGCCGCAGCGGTTCAGGCGAACCGGGGATTGCTTACCTATCCGGTGGTGTCGGCGCTGGACACTGTGCTTGCGCGGATTTTTCTGGAAAGCCTGAATTATGTGATGATTACGGTCGTCTTGTTTCCGCTGTTGATTATTTGGGACGATGCGATTGTTGATATCGCACCAGAACACATTGCGATGTCGATGTTCATGGCGGCGACGCTTGGGCTTGGGATTGGCACGATGAACTGTGTGATCAATGGGTTTCTTCCGACCTGGCGGATCATATGGAACGTGCTGAACCGCCCGCTATTCATTATTTCCGGGGTGATGTTTCCCTATAACATGATCCCCGAACCGGCTCGGTCATGGCTTTGGTATAACCCGCTGATCCATGTCGTGGGCGAAATGCGCCGGGGGTTCTATTCGTCATATGACGGCGGGTACATCTCGTATTCTCTTGTTTTCGCGGTGTCGCTTACGCTGTTTGTGATTGGCGGCTATCTGCTGCGGCGCCATGAGGGATATTTGATCGAACATTGATCAAAGCGACTGGCGGATCAAATCGGCGGCGCGTTCGGCAATCATGATGGTTGGGGCATTGGTGTTGCCGCCGATCAGGCGGGGCATCACACTTGCATCCACCACGCGCAAACCTTGCAGACCGTGAACACACAAGTTTGGGTCGGTGACAGCCATCACATCCTGGCCCATGCGGCAGGTGCCGACCGGGTGGTAGATGGTATCGGCGCGGGCGCGGATGTCTGACTCAATCGCTGCGTCACTGCCATCGTTGGGGTAAAGCCGCGCGCCGCACCAGGGGGCAAGGGCGGGGCTGGCCAGCAGGGATTCGCATAGTCTTGCACCGGCCTTTAAAGTGATCAGGTCGCGCGGATCGGACAGGAAGGCAGGGTCGATGCGGGCTGGACTGTTGGGGTTGGCGTCGTACAGGCCAACGCTGCCGCGGCTGTGAGGGCGCAGCACGCAGACATGGGCAGAATAGCCGTCTGACAAGTGCAGTTTGCGCATGTGGTCATCGACGATGCCAACCACGAAATGCAGTTGCAGATCGGGGTGCGGTTGATCGGGGGTGGACTTCAGAAAGGCACCACCCTCGGCCATTGGCGATGCAAACAGGCCAGTGCCGGTTTTGCGCCAATGCAGACCCGCTTTGGCAAGCCGCAACAGACCGCGCGGGTTCAGGCCGACAACATCGCGGCGCAGGGACTTATGGCTAAGGGTGTAATCGAGGTGGTCTTGCAGGTTTTGGCCAACGCCGGGCAGGGCATGGGCAACGGCGATGCCATGGGCGCGCAGCTCTTCCTCGGGGCCGATGCCGGACAGGTGCAGAATTTGCGGCGAACCAAAGGTGCCCGCAGACAGAATAACCTCACGGTTTGCAGTCAGGGTTTTGCGCTGGCGAGCATGGTGGATATGCAGGCCAGTGGCCCGGGTGCCATCTAACGTAATCCGCAACACGCGGGCATGGGTAAGCACGGTCAGGTTGGGGCGGTGCATCACAGGGTGCAGGTAGGCAGCGGCTGCAGAGCACCGCTCGCCGTTGCGAGAGCCTTGGTGGAACTGGGTGACCTGATAAAGGCCTGCGCCTTCCTGCGACTGGCCGTTGAAATCGGGGTTGTGCGGGATTTGCAGGCTTTCACAGGCGTCGATGAAGGCCCGGGTGATCGGGCGCGGGTGGCGCTGATCGCCAACTTGCAGCGGGCCAGAAGTGCCATGCAGGGCGTCGGCGGGGCGGGCGTTGCATTCGGATTTCAAAAAGTAGGGCAGCACAGAGTGCCAATCCCAGCCATCGGCACCAAGGTCGGCCCATGCGTCGTAATCAGCCGGAACGCCACGGACGTAAAGCATGGCGTTTATTGCGGAGGACCCGCCAAGGGCTTTGCCACGGGGATGGAAACCCCGGCGGTTGTTCAGGCCGGCTTGGGGCGTGGTACGCAAGGCCCAATTGTGGATCGGCGGGCGACCCGAAACCATGGCGGCGACAAGGGCGGGGGCGCGGACGATGATGTCACGGCCCGCGCCGCCCGCCTCGATCAGGCAAACGGTGGTCTTGGGGTCTTCGGACAGGCGGGCGGCAAGGACCGAGCCTGCCGAGCCGCCGCCCGCGATGATATAGTCGAATTTCAAATGCCGCCCCCCGTTTCAGGGGGACAGCTTAGGCATGCAAGATCAATCCGCAATGGTGACGCAGCGGCGCAGATATCAGCCGCGCAGGGTGCCACCAGTGGCTTTGCTGACTTTTTCGACAATTCTGGCGCAGACGGCGTCGATTTCCGCCTCGGTCAGGGTTTTGTCGGTGGGTTGCAGGCGTACGGTGATGGCGAGGGATTTCATGCCCGCGCCCATCTGGGACTCGGCTTTTTCACCAGTGAATTGGTCGAACACGCGGACGCTTTCGATCAGGGTTTTGTCGGCACCGGTGGCGGCGTTGACCAAGGTAAGCGCTTCGACCTCGCGGCCGACGACAAAGGCAAAATCGCGATCGACGGCTTGCAGGTCCGAGATGGTGAGTGCCGGCTTGGTAGGGGTTTTTGTCTTTGGCAGCGGCACGTTAGCGACAAGGATGGTAAAGGCGACGGCGGGGCCTTTGACATCAAGTGCGGCTAGAATTTTGGGGTGCACTTCGCCAAAGGTGGCCAGAGTGTTGGGGCCAAGCGCCACCACGCCCGAGCGGCCGGGGTGCCACCACGGGTTGGATTTGCGGCTGATCTGAATGCGGGTCGGGGCACCAATGGCGGCAAGCACCGCTTCGGCATCGGATTTCGCATCGTATAGGTCAACCATGCGGCGTGTGGCATGCGGGTCGCGGGTGGCGTTGGCACCGATCAGCAGGCCAGTGGCTTGCAAATGCTGCTCGCCGGGTTCGCCGCCATGGAAGGCGGGGCCAACCTCGAACAGCGCCATATCCATGAAACCGCGCGCCTGATTGCGGGCGGCGGCGCGCAACAGGCCGGGCAACAGGTCGGGGCGCAGGTGGGTCATTTCCGAGGAAATCGGGTTGTCGATCTTTACCGCATCAAGGCCACCACCAAACAGGGCCGCAGCGGGTTGGTCGATGAAGCTGTAGGTGACGCATTCGTTGTAGCCCAAGGACGCAAGGGTGCGACGGGCGGTGCGCTCGCGCGTTTGTAACGGGGTGAGGATGGGTTTGGGCACGCCCGGCGCGGTGCGGCGCAGGGGTTTACCGACAAGTTTCGACAGCGACGCCACACGCGCCACTTCCTCGACCAGATCGGCGTCACCCAGCACATCGGGGCGCCATGAGGGCGGGGTAACCTGATCGCCGCGCAGGGAAAAGCCAAGCGCCGTAAGGGTTTGGCGCTGTTCGGATTCCGAAATATCCATGCCGACAAGGCTGACGACACGGGCGGGATTCAGGGTGTAGCTGCGTTTGGTGTTCGGGGTTTCACCGTCTTGCACCAGATTTGACGCCTCGCCGCCGCAAATATCGAGGATCATCTGGGTTGCCAGATCGAGGCCCGGCAGGGTGAAGGCCGGATCGACACCGCGCTCAAAGCGGTAGCGGGCATCAGAATTGATTTTCAGCGCGCGCCCTGTGGTGGCGATGGTGATCGGATCCCAGTAGGCGGATTCGAGGAAAACATCGGTGGTGTCAGGGGTGCAACCAGAGTGTTCGCCGCCCATGATGCCCGCCAGCGATTCAGGCCCGTTGTCATCGGAAATGACCATTTGGCCGTGGGCAAGGGTGTAGGTCTTGCCGTCGAGGGCCAGCAAGGTTTCGCCGCCGGTGGCCGCGTGGATGCGCAGATTTCCAGTGACTTTTGCCACGTCGAAAACGTGCAGCGGGCGGTTAAGGCCGAAGGTGAAGTAGTTGGTGATATCGACAAGGGCCGAAATCGGGCGCAGGCCGATGGCCTTGAGGCGGGCCTGCATCCAGTCGGGCGAGGCACCGTTCTTGACGCCGCGAATGGTGCGGCCTGCGAACAGCGGGCAACCTTTTTCCCGCAAATCGGCGTCGATTGCGACGGTGATCGGGCTGGTGAAAGCGCCGTTTATCGCCGGAATATCCAATGTTTTCAAGGTACCAAGACCACGGGCGGCAAGGTCGCGGGCAAGGCCACGCACACCAAGACCGTCGGGGCGATTTGGGGTGATCTTGACGTAGATCATCGGGTCGTTGATGCCCTTGTAGTCAATGAACCGCGCACCGAGGGGGGCGGTTTCGGGCAGGTCGATGATGCCTTCGTGATTGTCCGACAGCATCAGTTCTCGTTCGGAACACAGCATGCCGTTGGACTCGACACCGCGAATAACGCCGGGCTTCAGATCGACCCCGGTGCCGGGAACATGGGTGCCGACGGGGGCAAAAACCCCGATCAGACCGGTGCGGGCGTTGGGGGCACCACAGACAACCTGAACTTCCACCGAGGGCTTGGTGGGGCCGTTCGGCCAGGTTTCGACACGGCACAGGCGCAGGCGGTCTGCATTGGGGTGCGGCTGAGCCTCGATCACGCGGCAAATGCGGAAAGCGCCCAGAGAATCCGCTGGGTTTTCAACGGCTTCAACCTCATGGCCGAGGTCAGTCAGGGCATAAAGAATCTCGTCGAGCGAGGCTTTGGTCTCGAGGTGATCTTTCAGCCAAGCGAGGGTGAATTTCATGCGTTTGCCCCATGCGAAATTGTCGCTTTGGCCTTAGCGCATTGGGGCGGAAAGGGGAAGAGCGAGGGCCACACGTTGGGGTTGAGGTTTGCAGCCGTTACGAAACGGGTTGTTCCCGGCTTTGGGGGGCTAATGCCATGATTGCACCGGGGCGGTGGTGTATATTGAACAAATGGATGATTGGTTGAACATACCCGAAGGCCGCAAAGCCACCCGCCCGATCAGGCTCGCCCTGTTGTTGGGACTGACGGCATTGCTGTTCCTGCTCGTCGCACCGCGGGTATGGAGCGCAGTGGTTTAGGCCGTTTTGCAGGATATGGCTGGCGTATGGTGGGCGTATGGCTTTGCGCCATACATTGGGTGTGGGTACCGGATACGCGGTCTTGGATTTCGCAAAACGATTTCGGGCGACCTTTGGTTTGAAAATCCGGCCATATTGGCAGCATGATTTACCGCGGTTACGCCGACAACCCCCCCGCCAAATCCGGCATGTTGAGGGCGGCAAAGCCGTAGTGCTTTAGCCAGCGCAAATCAGACTCGAAGAAGGCGCGCAAATCGGGGATGCCGTATTTCAGCATGGCGATGCGGTCGATGCCCATGCCGAAAGCAAAGCCTTGCCATTCGTTGGGGTCAACGCCTGCGGCGGTGAGAACCTTTGGGTGAACCATGCCGGAGCCGAGAATTTCCATCCATTTGTCGCCGGTGCCGATTTTCAGCTGACCATTATCCCAAGAGCAGCGGATATCGACCTCGGCAGAGGGTTCAGTGAACGGAAAGTGCGAAGCGCGGAACCGAAGTTCAACCGACGGCACCTCGAAAAAGGCGCGGCAGAATTCTTCGAGCGTCCATTTCAGGTTGGCCATCGAGATGTCTCGGTCGATGGCAAGGCCTTCGACCTGATGAAACATCGGAGTATGGGTTTGATCCATGTCCATGCGGTAGACGCGGCCGGGGGCGATGACGCGGATCGGCGCGCCCTGCTCGGTCATCGCGCGGATTTGCACCGGCGAGGTGTGGGTGCGCAGAACGTGGGGCGGGCGGGTATCACCGGGCGCACGGTTCATGAAAAAGGTGTCGTGTTCCTGGCGTGCCGGGTGTTCGGGAGGAATGTTCAACGCATCGAAATTGAAGAAATCGGATTCGACCTGCGGGCCTTCGGCCACGGCGAAACCCATGTCGGCGAAGATGGCGGTCAGCTCGTCCATCACTTGGGAAACCGGATGGATGGTGCCCATGCGGCGCGGGCGGCCCGGCAGGGTGACATCAAGCCATTCGGATTTGAGGCGATCATTCAGGGCGGCATCGGCAAGACCGGATTTGGCGGCACGCAGGGCGGCGTCAATCTCGTCTTTCAGCACGTTCAGGGCAGCGCCGGTGGATTGGCGTTCCTCGGGGGACATCTGGCCAAGTTCGCGCATCTTCAGGCTGATCTCGCCCTTTTTGCCAAGCGCGGACAGGCGCACCTCTTCGAGGGTGGCTTCGTCGGCGGCACTGGCGATGGCGGAGATGTATTTGCCGCGCAGGGTGGTGAGATCGGTCATGAAAGTCTCCGGGGTTTGGAGGCTTTGCTAGCGAGCCAAAGGGGTGAATGCAAGGGCCGGATCAGAGCGACTTGGCCATGTTGGTGCCGGTGGGGAAAAAGCCGGTGGCGGCGTAGAGGGCCTGGGCGCGGGGGTTGTTGGCTGCAACACGCAGGCGGATCTGGGTGATGCCCTTGGCGCGCAGGTGGGCCGACAGGGCGGCGAGGGCGGCGGTGCCGTGGCCGCGGTTCTGGTAGGCGGGCAGGATGCTAAAGTCGTTGATAAAGGCACTTTGGCTATCGGGGCTTTCATGGAACCACAGATAGCCGATGAGCGGCAGGCCGGGGGCCGTGATGGCGAACAGGGTTTGGCCGGGGGTAGCCTGACCTTGTGGCAGATCATTCGCGGCACCAAGGGCGGATTCGGCGGCGGCGCGGTCTGGGGACAGGCGGTAGTTGGCGGCAAGGTCTTCGGCATATTCGGCCAAGCCAAGGGCAAGGTAGGCGTCGAATTCGGCCGGAAACAGGGGGCGGAAGGTGATCATGACAGCCTCGATTATTCGGGAAAGCGTCGATTGCGCAGGAAAGATTGGGCATTGGGCATATTGTGCAGTGTTAGCAGGTGAAGGGCGGCGCGCATTAGGATTTGTCGGCGTTTTCTGATAGACTGAATGGCGCGCGGGGGGTGCGCTTTCTTGCGCGGTAATTCATCAACACTGAAAGCAAGGGAGGATCTGGTATGCCATTTTACCTGTTTCAGGGTCGTTATACGCCCGCCTCGTTCAAGGCAATGGTCGATAATCCGCAAGACCGCGAGGCATCGGCGCGGGCGCTGATCACCGGATTGGGCGGCAAGTTGCATTCTTTCTTTTTCAGCTTTGGACCGGATGATTTCATCGCCTTGGTCGAAGCGGCGGATGACACCATGGCA
>JBAVTI010000076.1:0-2466 GCA_049696055.1 Paracoccaceae bacterium
CGGCTGATGACCATGATCTGTGACCCGGTCAGCACGCGATGAGCGGGCTTCCCGGTCTGGGTCTTCCCGGTCTGGCCGGGGTCGAGCATGTGGGCTTTACCGTGCCCGATCTGGACGCGGCGGTGCGGTTCTTTACTGAAGTGATCGGCTGCAGCAAGGCCTATGAGATCGGGCCGTTTCAAGCCTCGGACGACTGGATGGCGCGGCAGCTGGGCGTTCATCCGCGCGCGGTCTTGCGCAAGCTCGCCATGTTGCGCTGTAAGAATGGGCCGAATTTCGAGATCTTCGAATACGAGGTCGCGGGTCAGATGGTGACGCCCCCCGCCAACAGCGATGTCGGTGGGCATCATCTGGCGTTTTACGTGCAGGATATCGAGGCGGCGGTCGCTTATCTTAAGGCCCGTGGTGTCATCGTTCAGGGCGATGTGGTGACGATGCAGGATGGGCCGTCTAAGGGCCTGTGCTGGGTTTATTTTCTGGCGCCTTGGGGGATGCAGCTGGAACTGGTCAGCGCTCCACAAGGACAAGCCGTGACGCATCAAGACCCCAGAGCGCTCTGGTCTCCGCTCGGGGTCTAGGACCTGCAACATCAGACACAAAGGCGGCCAGGGTCCCTGTGCCGCCTTGGTGTCGTCCGCCCCAGATCGCCGCTGAGAGCGCCGCAGATCCATCCGAAGTGGACAAGTTTGGATGCCACTTGGCGGAATCAGGGTGTTACCAAAAGAAAAGTCGGCGCGCCGAGGGAACTCTTGACCAGTCCTTCGGCCTATGGGTCCGATTCGGACCAAAAGCCCGTCAGCAGGGTAGTCTTAAGGAAGGAAGAGGCGTCATGTCGATTGCGACTCATGGATCTATGGCCGTGGACTGGGAAGAACGGATCAACTTTGACCGCCTGCGGACAGAGCGGCTGGACCGGGTGAAATCCAAGCTGGAAGCGTCCAGCATGGGTGCGATCCTGTGCTTTGACATGACCAATGTCCGCTATATCACATCAACCAATATCGGCACCTGGGCGCAGGACAAGGTCTCGCGCTGGACGCTGTTGGTGCGCGGTGCCGAGCCGATCCTGTGGGACTTTGGCTCTGCTGCCAAGCACCATGCGCTTTACGCGCCCTGGATGGGCGGCGACGAACGCTCGCGCCCAGGAATTCCGCTGCTGCGCGGTGCGATGACCCCAGACATGGGCCGTGCCGAAGATGTCGCGGACAAGATCGTGCGCGAGTTGGAAAAGCACGGGCTTTTGGGCGAACCTGTCGGCGTCGACCTGATCGAGCCGCCAATCTTCTTCGCACTGCAGGCGCGTGGCGTGCATATCGTCGACGGTCAGGCCCTGATGCAGGATGCCCGCGTCATCAAGACCCGCGACGAGATCAGCCTTCTGACCCATGCCGCCGGGATGGTCGATGCGGTCTATGACGAGATTTACCGCGCCATTCGCCCCGGCGTGAAGGAAAACGAGCTGGTCGGTCTGGCCGCCAAGTTTCTGTATGACAACGGCTCGGAATATGTCGAAGGCGTCAATGCCATCTCGGGTGAACGCTGCGCGCCGCATCCGCATATCTTCTCGGACCGCGCCTTACGGCCCGGCGATCCGGCCTATTTCGATATCCTGCACAGCTATATGGGCTATCGCACCTGCTACTACCGAACCTTTGCGGTGGGCAGCGCCAGTCGCGAGATGGTCGACGCCTATAAACGCTGCCGCGATTATCTGGATCAGGCCATCGCGCTGATCAAGCCGGGCATCACCACGGGTCAGGTCGCCTCGGTCTGGCCCAAGGCGACAGAGTTTGGCTTTCCCAACGAAGAGGCGGCCTTTGGTCTGCAATACGGCCACGGCATCGGCACCGCGATCTGGGAGCGTCCGGTGATCAGCCGTCTGGTGTCAATCGACCACCCGGAGGTGATCCAGGAGGGCATGGTCTTTGCGTTGGAAACATTCTGGCCGGCCAAGGGCAGCCACCACGCCGCCCGGATCGAAGAGGAAATGGTTGTCACTGCAACGGGCTGCGAGGTGATTTCGAAATTCCCGGCCGAGGATCTTCTGGTCTGTGGGCGGCAATATTGGTCGGGCCATGGCATGTTGCCGGGCGTGCGCCATTCCGAAAGCCACTACAACAACCACCGGGTCTTTCCCGAGGGCGTCGATACGCAAAAGCCCCGCTTCGGCAACACCTGGGACGCGTAAGCGATGGAAGGCATCGGCTGGATCGGGCTTGGCAAGATGGGCGAGCCCATGGCGCGTCATCTGTGCAATGCAGGGCACGACCTTCACGTCTGGAACCGCACCGCCGCCAAGGCCGAAAGACTGTTGGCGGCGGGGGCAAGTTTGGTCGCGTCCCCGGCGGAGGTGGCGAAACGGGCTGTTGTCTTTACCATGCTGGCCGATGACACTGCTTTGCGGGCAGCATTGCTGGGCCCCGAGGGCGCGGTCGCCGCGATGCTCCCCGGCGCTGTGCTGATCGA
>JBAVTI010000077.1:0-32121 GCA_049696055.1 Paracoccaceae bacterium
CTTTCCTGCTTGCTCCTGCCCGGAATTTCGTTATGTAACCCCCAGTGTCGGGCCGTGGCGCAGCCTGGTTAGCGCGTCCGTCTGGGGGGCGGAAGGTCGAGAGTTCGAATCTCTCCGGCCCGACCAACACCGAAACCGCCCGCCTTCCGCAAGGAAGCGCGGGCGGTTTCGTATCCTGGGCTGGAGTGTGGTGCGATGACGGGTATGGGAACACAAACAGGCGTTCTGCCCTCGCAAGCCTTGCGCGGCCTGATTGCACAGGGTGCGATTACGGCGACCCCACCGGTGGACCCCGCACAAATTCAACCTGCCAGTCTGGATTTGCGGCTGGGATCAGTGGCCTACCGCGTGCGCGCCTCGTTTCTGGCGGGGCATGGCAAGACCGTGGCAAGCCGGATTGCAGAATTCGAGATGCACCGGGTGGATCTGACGCAGGGTGCCGTGCTGGAAAAAGGCTGCGTTTATGTGATTCCCCTGATGGAGGGTCTGGCCCTGCCGCCGGGCATTACCGCGGTGGCGAATGCCAAATCCTCGACCGGGCGACTGGATTTGTTGACGCGCACAATTACCGATGGCGGGGTGGAATTCGACCGGATTCCAGAAGGTTACACCGGGCCGTTGTGGGCCGAGGTATGCCCGCGCAGCTTTTCCGTGCTGGTGCGGCCGGGGATGCGATTGAACCAGATCCGGTTCCGGCAGGGTCAGGCAGTGCTGACGGACGCGCAATTGGCCACGCTGCATCAGCGCGAGACATTGGTATCGGGCGAGGCGCTGATATCGGAAGGTCTGGGGTTCTCGGTTGATTTGCAGCCCGCGAAGGGCGATCTGGTGGGCTACCGCGCCAAACCGCACACCGGGGTGATTGATCTGGACCGGATCGGCTATTATCCGGCGGCGGATTTCTGGGAGGAAGTGCGCACGCAAGAGGGGCGGATCATTCTGGATCCGGGGGCGTTCTACATTCTGGTCTCACGTGAGGCGGTGACGATTCCCCCCGATTATGCCGCAGAAATGGCGCCCTATCTGGCGATGGTCGGCGAGTTTCGGGTGCATTATGCCGGGTTCTTTGACCCCGGTTTTGGCCATGGGGCGGCGAATGGCCTGGGCTCGCGCGGGGTGCTTGAGGTGCGCTGCCATGAGGCGCCGTTCGTGCTTGAGCATGGGCAGGTGGTGGGGCGGCTGGTGTACGAGCGGATGGCGGCACGGCCAGAGACGCTGTATGGCGCGGGGATTGCATCGAACTATCAGGGTCAGGGGCTAAAGCTTTCCAAGCATTTCCGCTAAGCCCGTGCCCGATTTGGCCTGACCGGACGGGCCAGATCGTAAATCAGGTGAAAGCCGTAGGCATAAGTGGCGTAAAACAGCGAAAATCCGAAATCGACCAGGATCGCCTGCCAAAAACCATGGCCGCCCATGAAAATCAGGATCGGCACCGTCGCCGCCATCAGCGCGATCTCGTGCAGGGCGGCGTGGAACAGCCGCAAACGCTGCGGGCGGTCGCTGGCCAGACGCCCGGTAAGCCGCAGATCGGCCCAATCGAACAAGGTATTATAGATCGGCGAGCAAAGCATTGCCGCGATCATGATGGTGGTGGTCAGAGCCAAGGATGCGGGGCCAGAGCCACCGAAAATCAGCACATAAAGCGGCGTGACAAGCACTAGCCCGCCAATTTCAAACCAAAGAGTTTGGCGAACACGCTCGCCAAAGCTGCGCAATGCCATGTTGGCCCCCCCTAAATGGGTTCCGCCAATACCGGGGAAATTTGGGTATTATATCGGGGAAAAATACCCTAGCCCAAGGCCGCGCGCATACCGCATCTGGGGTAGGGAAATTTCTGTCAGCGGTATTCGGCTGAGAGCGTTTCGGGTTTGCATTGGAAATTCAGGCATCAGAATTCAGACACACGTCGTTGAAAGCTGATGAAAGATAAACTGAAAACGCTTTAGCGGCCGATCCTGCGTGTCAGGCGCGCGGCTTTGCGGGCACGCTTGGCGGTGGCGCGGGCGGCTTGGCCATGGCTGCGGCGGGTTGATTTGCCACCCGAGGCGTAATCCGTCGCAGCCTTTACGCCGGAATCGACAGCCCTGCGAAAGAAGGTGCGGAAGAATTTGCCAAACAGGCCTTTGATATCCATAGGTTTTCCCTTCAATCTTCGAACAGTTCGCTTTGACCGGTGACAGCTTCGTCATCTTCGTCTTCTGGACGTTGCATTGCGCCCGGCAAGGGGCGGTTGTCAAGCAGGCCAGCGGCACGCAAATCTTTCAGCCCCGGCAAATCGCGGGCGGATTCGAGGCCGAAATGATCCAGAAAGGTCTCGGTGACCACAAAGGTAACGGGGCGGCCGGGGGTCATCCGACGGCGACCAAAGCGGATCCATTCCAGTTCGATCAATTGATCAATCGTGCCACGCGACACCGCAACGCCGCGAATTTCCTCGATCTCGGCACGGGTGGCGGGCTGGTGATAGGCGACGATGGCAAGGGTTTCGATGGCGGCGCGCGACAATTTGCGCACCTCGGTCGATTCCTTTTGCATCAGATGGCCAAGGTCGGGCGCGGTGCGAAAAGCATAGGCCTCGCCCACCCGCAACAACTGGACGCCACGGCCCGTGTAGCGGCGGCGCAGATAGGCAAGCGCCTCGGCGGGGTCGCAGCCATGCGGCATGCGGGCGGCAAGGTCGGCCACGGTAATCGGTTCGGCAGAGGCAAACAGGATCGCCTCGACCATGCGTTCCTGCTCGGAAAGCGGCGGGGCCTCGAACAGGCTTTTCTCGATCGGTTCTTGCATCGGATCGGTCATGCGCCGTCCTTTCTGCGGATCTGGATCGGGGAAAAGCTTTCGCCTTGCCGGATCTCCAATTGCCCGCGTTTGGCCATTTCCAGCATGGCGGCGAAATGCGCGGCGGTGGCCGAGCGGCGGCGTTGCGGCATCACATCCCAGCCTTCGGGCAACCAGGTTTCCAGATCGGTCCACCCCCCCGCATAGCCGATCAGGCCGCGCATCCGCTCTAGTGCCTGTTCCATGGTAAAGACATGGTGGCGATCCATCACAAAGGGGCGGAATTCGTCTTTGGTGCGGATGCGGGCATAGGCGCGCATCAGGTCAATCAGCGTGGCGGAATAGGTGATGTGGCGGTGGCGGGTCACATCTTCGGGCAGGCCGCGGGCAAAGAAATCCCGGCCCTTTTGATCGCGCGCCATCAGCCGTGCCGCCGCTTCGCGCATCGCCGACAGGCGTTCCAGCTGAAAGGCAAGGTGCGCGGCAAGATCTTCGGCGCTGGGGCCTTGGTCGGAAGGATCGGGGGGCAGCAACAGCCGCGATTTAAGATAAGCAAGCCACGCCGCCATCACCAGATAATCGGCGGCAAGCTCGATCCGCAGGGCCTTGGCCTTTTCAACAAAACCAAGGTATTGCACCGCCAGATCCAGCACCGAAATGCGGCGCAGATCGACCTTTTGGGTGCGCGACAGCATCAGCAGCAGGTCAAGCGGCCCCTCGAACCCCTCGACATCGACAATCAGCGCCTCGGCCGCCAGGCGGTCGGTGACGCTGATGCGTTCAGAGGTTTCTTCCCAGGTGTCAGCCATGCCCATTTCCGCCAGTCAGCCCGGATAGTTCGGCCTCGCAGGCGGCAATGTCAACAGGCTCGGGGGTATGACGCCACCCGAGGGCCGCAACGGCGCGGGCAAGCGTTGCGGGGCCCATGGTGCCGGCTGCGGTGGCAACCGTTACCCGCGCAGCCAGATCGCCGTTGCAATGCAGCACCAGATCACAGCCGGCCTTGATCGCGGCGGCGGTGCGGTCGGCATGGCTGCCCGAAAGCGCCTGCATGGCGATATCATCGGTCATCAACAAACCCTGAAAGCCAATGCTCTCGCGGATCAGCTTGATCATGGTGGCCGAACAGGTGGCGGGTTGGGTGTCATAGGCCGAAAACACGATATGCGCGGTCATCGCGAGCGGCAGATCGTTCAGCGCGCGAAAGGCGGCAAAATCGGTCGCTTCCAGCGTGGCTGCGTCGGCGGTAACGGTGGGCAGATCATGGTGGGTATCGCCCGAAGCGCGGCCATGGCCCGGCATGTGTTTCACCACCGGCAGCACGCCGCCCGCCAGATGGGCATCGGCCACCGCCCGACCATAGGCCACCACGCTAGCCACATCAGGCGCATAGCAGCGGTTTTTCAGGAACGGATGGGTGACATCGGTTGCCACATCAAGGCAGGGCGCGCAGTTGCCATCAATGCCAACGGCATGCAGTTCGGCAGCAATCACCCGGTAGCGCAGCCACATGGCGCGGGCAGCGGCAGCAACGCCCTGCCCCGGTTTGGCCGTTGCCAGCACCGCACTGACGCAATCAAGCGGGGCCATCCATTCGCGCCAATGCGGACTGCGAAGCCGCTGAACACGACCGCCTTCCTGATCAACAAAGATCGGCGCGTGGCGGCCAACGCTTGCGCGCAACGCGGCGGTCAGGCGGCGCACCTGACCCGGGGTATCTATATTGCGGGCAAACAGGATAAAGCCGAACGGATCGGCGTCGCGGTAAAACGCCGCCTCATCCGGCCCAAGCGTGGTGCCGGAACAGCCGAAAATCGCAGCGCCCGTGCCGACATTCATCTGACGGCAACCGGAATGCAGGCGGCGTTTTCGGCCAACAGCGCCGAACAGAACCGGCGCGCATCATCTTCGCCTTCAAACCCTGCGGCGCGCAGCCGAAAGAACGTGCGCCCGCCACTTTGGGCCGATTGCACCACACGGCCCTTGCCGATCAGCAATTCGCCAAACTGACTTGCCAGTTTATCCCATTCCTTGCGGGCGGTTTCTTCATCGTCGTAGGCGCCAAGCTGCACAAGGCGGGTGCCGACTGTCAGGGTGGCAGGGTCGACCTCGGTTACCGGGGCAGCAGCGGCCGTGGCGACCGAAGGGGCTGCGGCGGCAAAGGCGGCGGGGCGGGCAAGCGGGCGCACGGATTTGCCGATGCCGCCGGAAACCGCCGGAGGGGCCTCGACATCGCCAAGCGAGGCCACTGGTTCAACGGGGGGCATGACGGTCAGCGGGGTTGCCCCTTCAGCCAGCGCTTCGGCCAAGGCAAGCACCGTTGCACTGACGTTCAGAGTGCCGGGGGCCTGTTCTGGTACCGCCGCAACTGTGGTCAAAAGGTCGATCGGTAGGTCAGCGGCAGCCACGTCGGGCGTAGGTGCAGCATTGGGATCGGCGACCGCTTCGGCTGCCACAACCTGCGGCGGTTCTGCGGCCAAACCAGCGGTGTCTTCCAGCGAAAGATCAACCGGGCGTGGGGCCAGCACCAGCCGATCCGCAGTGGGTGCTGCGGTGCCAACGGCGGCGATATCATTGACAGAAAGCCCCTGATGCGCTGTGACCTCGCCCCCCGGATTTTCCGGCGCTATCCGCATCGGGCCTTCAAGGGCGCGCACCACCGGGATGCCCATGACGTCACGCACCGCGATTTTGTAGCCCCAGACCGCGATTCCGGCAATCAACGCAACCGAGGTCAGCGCCCCTGCGATGTTGATCCAGCCATGCCTGCCCGAATCCCGCCTGCCAGAAACCTGCATGCCTGCTTCAGGCGTGCCATAGCCACCTTCGAAATCGTCGAAATCCACGTCCGCCATGCTCTGCCTCACTGCGCGGTTCGGGATACCCCGCCACGCTGTCTTGCCTGTTTGCCCCCGGACGTACGCTTGTTTTCAGCGCATTTCTTCGACCGGAGTGACACCAAGAATAGCAAGGCCTGCGCAAATCACAACGCCTGTGCTGCGGGCCAGAGCGATTTTCGCCTGCGATGTGGCGGAATCGTCCTGCAAAAAGCGCAAACTTGGCTCGTCATTGCCGCGATTCCACAGACCATGCAGATCCGAGGCAAGCTCGTACAGGTAAAACGCCACCCGGTGCGGCTCGTTGCCCCGCGCGGCGATCTCTACCAGACGTGGCCATTCCGCGATCTTTTTGGCCAGGTTAAGCTCGGCTGGATGGTCAAGTTTGGCAAGATCCGCCGCCGCCAAGGCCGCGTCATCCACGGCGACACCCGCATCGCGCGCCTTGCGCAAAACCGAGTTGATGCGGGCATTGGCGTATTGCACATAAAACACCGGATTGTCTTTCGACTGCTCCAGCACCTTGTCAAAATCGAAATCCAGCGCCGCATCGTTCTTGCGGGTCAGCATCACAAAGCGGGTGACATCGGCCCCCACCAGATCAACCACATCGCGCAAGGTTACAAAGGTGCCCGCCCGTTTCGACATCTTGAACGGCTCGCCGTTTTTCCACAGTTTCACCAGCTGGATCAGCTTGATATCCAACGGCACCCGACCACCCGACAGCGCCGAAACTGCCGCCTTCATCCGCTTGACATAGCCGCCATGATCGGCACCAAAGATGTCGATCAGCTGGTCAAAGCCGCGCTGCACCTTGTTGTAATGATAGGCAATATCGGGCGCAAAATAGGTCCAGCTGCCATCGGATTTCTTTACCGGGCGGTCAACGTCATCACCGTGCGCGGTGCTGCGAAACAGCGTTTGCTGACGCGGTTCCCAGTCTTCCAGCGTCTTGCCTTTTGGCGGCTCCAGCACGCCTTCATAAATCAGACCCATGTTGCGCAGGGTGTCGATCGCGGCCTCTATCTGACCGGTGCCATAAAGCGCCTTTTCCGATGAATAGACATCCATTTTAACGCCCAGCGACGCCAGATCTTCGCGGATCATCTGCATCATCATCTCGGTGGCAAATTCGCGGATATCGGCCAGCCAAACCTGTTCGCCCTGATCCAGCAGGGTATCGCCATACTTGGCTTTCAACGCCTCGCCGACCGGGATCAGATAATCGCCGGGGTACAGGCCTTCGCGGATTTCCGGTTCCAGCCCGTTGGCCTCGCGGTAACGCTCAAAGGCCGAACGCGCCAGCACATCGACCTGACCGCCGCCATCATTGATGTAATATTCCCGCGTCACATCCCAGCCGGCAAAGGCCAACAGCCGTGACAGCGCATCGCCAACCACGGCACCGCGCACATGGCCCACATGCATCGGCCCGGTGGGGTTGGCCGACACGAATTCCACATTCACTTTCAGCCCGGCCCCGATGTTGGTGCGGCCGTAATCAGCCCCCTGCCCCAACACTGCGGCAATCAACCGCTGCCAGACCACGGGCTTCAACCCAAGGTTCAAGAACCCCGGCCCGGCCACTTCGACACTTTCAACCCGTGGATCGCGGGCCAACCGCAACGCCAGCGCATCGGCAATCACCCGCGGCGCCACGCCCGCAGGTTTTGCCAGCACCATTGCCGCATTGGTGGCCATATCGCCATGCGCCGCATCACGCGGTGGTTCGACCGTGACTGCAGTCAGGTCAAGCCCTTTGGGCAATTCGCCTGCCTCGGCCATCTGATTGAGGTTATCGACGACAAGGCTGCGCAGTTCAGTGAAGAGGTTCATGTTCATGTCCCGGTTTACGCCACCGGGCATGCCAGAGCCAGTTGCTTAGGTCAATGGCGCGCCAACGCCTGATCAGGACTGACTATGGCGCCAATCCTCCAGTGCCGGATTTACCTCGGCTGTCACGTCCGGGTTGGTTACGGGAACCGCCGGAACGCTGCGGTTGCGAAAGTAATAGCTTTCGCGCGCCCCGAAATAGAACCCGACCACCGCGCCCAGCAACCACCACAGCGGCTCTGGCACCTGATTAAGGCCAACCATCCGTTCGGCAAAACTGGGCGGATCAATCATGGCGTAAACAAACAGCCCAAGGGTGCCAAACGCCAGCATCGGGCGCGGCAAGCGGTTCAAACCATTCACCAATCGGTCAAACCAGCTAAGGGAGGGCAGCGCATATTCCTCGCCCAACTGTTTCAGCGCCGCCATCTGTGCTTCGGCCGAAAGCTCCATGCGGCGGGTGGCCGAGGGGGTGAATACCTCGGCCAGACCCTTGGCCGCCTCGCCCATTGCAGTAACGGCTGCGGGGCCGCCCAAAACGGTGCCAATCAAGCCCATGCTGCCACCCGTGCCTTATGTTGCGCCTCGGTCAGCCAATAGCGCTGCGCCATGAATTCTTCGGCCCGTACGATCCAGCCGCCTTTGCCACCATCACGACGGCGGGCAAATTTGCGACTGGCGGGGCGGGCATCGGCCAGCGCGTAATAATAATTGCGCCGCGCGATGGCATAGGCGTCGGCAAAATGCGCCGGTGCTGCCTCTTGTGCCATTTGTGCGGCCCGGATGGTCAGCGGCCCGATGGCCCCGTCAGGGTCGCACGCAAAACCCATGGCACTAAGCAGGCGCTGCAAAACCTTTACCGCGTTAGACCCGGCGTTGACATACATATCAAACACCGACGCCTGCAAAGGTTCCGGCAGGGCGGCGATACCGGGGCCGGTGTAGTAGTGCTTGGTAAAGATTTCAACGGCTTGGGCGCGGGTAAGGCGTTTCACATCCTCGATTGTTACCGCGTGGTCGCCGGTCAAATCCAGCCCCAGACGCCGCATCGTGGCAAGGGTCACCCCGTATTTGGTCGCCCCGCCCGGATCGTCGGGATCATTCACAAAGCCACCCTCGCGGGCAACGATTTCTTCGGCAATGCCTTGGACTGATTTCATAAGCCTACCCTCAAGACCGAGGGGAAACCCCGTCGGATTGAGGGCAGAGTCAGTTATTTTTGGTTAAAATCGGGCCAATCAACCGTTCGGTTCGGCGTTCGGGTCTTTGTAAACCCCTTGGGCTTTCAGCGCCTCCATCACCTCTTTTGGCATGTAGGTTTCGTCATGCTTGGCCAGAATTTCGGTGGCTTTGAAGGTATCGCCCACCATCATGCCGGTGCCGATCATTCCCTGACCCTCGGTGAAAAGATCGGGCAGCACGCCGGTAAATTCGACCGGTATGGTGGCCGCACCATCGGTAACCTTGAAGCTGACGGTTTCGCCCTGCCCACGCACCAGACTGCCCGCCTCGACAAGGCCACCCAGACGGAAGGTTTCATTTTCGGCTGGCGGCTCTGACACCACCTGTGCGGGCGCGCGGAAAAAGTTGATGCCGTCGCGCATCGCATAGCCAATCAACGCGGTAGACCCGGCCAAAGCCACAAAGGCCAAGGCAATGATCTGGATCCGCCGCTGTTTTTTCAGACCCTTCATTCTATCCCCTTTTGGCTGTCACGGGAAAACCGGGGCCAACATCAGCCCCGCCGTCTCGTCCAGCCCCAGCATCAGGTTGGCGTTCTGTATCGCCTGCCCACTAGAGCCTTTGGTCAGGTTATCCAGCACCGCCACCACCAAGGTGCGTCCGGGAATGCGATCACCCGTTACACCGATATGACAGTAATTGGATCCGCGGATATCTCTTGTCGAGGGGAGTGCGCCGAAAGGTAGCACCTCAAGGAAAGGCTCTAAAGTATAGCGCGCCTCTAACGTCTCCCAAACGGTTTTCGGATCGCCCTTGACGTAGACCGAGGCCAGAATGCCGCGGTTCATCGGCGTCAGGTGCGGGGTGAATTGAATCAGCACCGGACGACCGGCGGCTTTGCTGAATTCCTGATCAAACTCGCCCAGATGGCGGTGCTTGCCCCCGGCTGAATAGCTGTGGGTGCCCTCGGACAGCTCGGCGTGCAGCAGGTTTTCCTTCAGGCTGCGCCCTGCCCCGGAAACCCCGGCCTTCAGATCAATCAGGATATCGTCGAGATCAATCACCCCGGCCTCGATCAGCGGGCGGATCACATATTGCCCGGTCGCGGCATTGCAGCCGGTTCCGGCAACCAGACGGGCTGCGCGGATATCTTCACGGTAGAACTCGGTAAGGCCATAGACCGCCTCTTTTTGCAAATCAGGGGCGGCATGGGGCGCTCCGTACCATTTCTGATATTCCGCCGGATCGCGCAGCCGGAAATCGGCAGACAGATCGACGATCTTCAGATCGCGCGGCAGGGCGGCAATCACCGCCTGCGAGGTGGCGTGCGGCAGAGCGCAGAAAGCAAGGTCGATATGGGTAAAGTCGATCTCGTCGATTCTGCACAGCCGCGGCAGACTAAGGTGGCGCAGAAACGGGAAAACCTCGTCCATGCTCATGCCGGCCTTCCGGTCGCCGGAAAGAGCCGCGATTTCCATCTTTGGATGGGTCGAGATCAAGCGAACAAGTTCCGCCCCGGTATAGCCCGATGCACCCAGAATCGCGATTTTCTTTTTCATATCCGTAGCTTTCAGTCGAACATTGACAGATTAGATTAAGTTACCCTGATCACAGTCTCGTTTTACAAACCCAGCTCTGCCATTTCAGACCGCACAGCCAGATCGCCCATTTTACCCAAGTTTTCGATAGGCGTTCAACCCACCGGCAATATATTTGGCATTCCTATAGCCCATTGCCTGCAATGTCTGGGCAGAAAGCGCCCCGCGATTAAAAGCGTTGCAGTAACACAAGATGGTGGCATCAAGATCACCAATCAGGCCTTCGACATTCATCTCCAGCTTGCCACGGCTGATGTGCATCGACCCCGCGATATGCCCGGCATCATGTTCTTCTTTGTCACGGATATCCACCGCGATTGCACCCTGCGCCATCAACCGATCCACGTCTTGCGGCAGCACGCCCTCGACATGGGCCTGCGCGGCATCTGCCATCGCTTGAAACTTGTCCGTGTAGGCCATCTTGCCGCTCCGTATGAATTGGTAACCTTAAGGGGGCAGAAAACCACGCCCCAGTTGCGGAAGCTAGATTTGCCCTCAGGCCGCCTCGAATACAACCCGTTTGCGCATGAACTGCGTCGCCCGGTCTGACACGGCTTTGGGGTCGCCCGTCGTCAGGAACCGACTTTCGGTGCCCTGTCCCAGCATTTCGGGGCGACGGGTCAGGTAGTCGGCAAGGCTTTCGGCCACCAGATTGGCTTGGGAATAAACCTTGACGCCCGGCCCCAGCGCCTCGGTGAACGCCTTTTCCATCAACGGATAATGGGTGCAGCCCAGCACGGCGGCCTGGGGATGCGGCATCCGGCGTTTCAGCGCCTCGACATGGGCACGCACCAGCGTTTCGGCAAGGATCTCATCGCCCTGCTCAATGGCATCAACGACGCCACCGCAGGGTTGGGCCTCGACATCCACACCAATGGCGCGGAAGGCAAGCTCGCGCTGAAACGCACGGGAGGCAACGGTGGCGGGGGTGGCGAACAGGGCCACATGCTTTACCGCTACCTCGCGCGGCGGCGAGTTGTCGCCCCACTGACGTTCGGTCAGCGCTTCGATCAGCGGCACAAACACCCCCAACACGCGCTTGCCCGGCGGCACCCAGGTTTCCTGCATCCGTTTCAACGCGGCGGCCGAGGCGGTGTTGCAGGCAAGGATCACCAGATCGCAGCCTTCTTCCCACAGCCGTTCGGTGGCCGCGGTGGTCAGGTTGAAAATATCGTCATGGGTGCGCACCCCGTAAGGCGCATGGGCATTGTCACCAAGGTAGACAAACGGCACATCGGGCAACCTGCGGCTTAGCGCGTCCAGCACGGTAAGACCGCCCAGACCGCTGTCGAAAACGCCTACTGCCATGATGCCCCCTTTGCCCTTAGCGGGTTTTGTATTTCGCCTCGAATTCGTAACCCAGATCATAAGAGCGGTTTGGCGCGGGGGAAAGGGCGTAGGTGGCTTTGCGCAAATATGCCATCATCGCCGATGGATCGGCTTTAAGGGGGGCAAGGGTTGCGGCGGGGATCGGCGCGCCGATGGTCAGGGCAACGGGTTCATCAACGCGGGATTTGAATTCCTTGATCAGCAAGCCAAGGCGCAGGGTGTAGTGCAGGCGGCTTGCCAGTTGAAAGAGCCGCGAGTTGTGGCCATCGAAATAGACCGGCACCACGGTCGCGTTGGATTTGGCGATCATCTTGGCGGTAAAGTTGCGCCAACCCGGGTCCATCGGGCGCGAGAATGCGGTGGCCGAGGTGGAAACCGTGCCGCCCGGAAACACGCCGATGGCGCCGCCCTGCCCCAGATACTCAAGGGCGGTGGCGCGGGTTTGCAGGTTAAGTCTTACCGCCTCTTTGGTTTCGTCAAACGAAATAGGCAGGACAGCGCGGTTCAGCACGTCAGATCGACAGAACACTGCATTGGCAAGAATGCGAAAATCGGGGCGGGTGCGGTCCAAAAGGTGGCCCATCATCAGCCCGTCCAGAATGCCATATGGGTGGTTGGCGATCAGGATCAGCGGGCCGGTGCGCGGAATGTTGGCCAAGCTGCCCCCCTTGACATCAAGGGTAAGGCCGTAGCGGTTGACCAGCACATCCCAAAAGCTTTGGCCAGACGCGAGATCTTGTTCATACCCCCGCGCGCGGCGGATCAGCGACAGGCGGCCGGTGGCGTTTTCAAGCACCCGGATCAGGGTTCGCCCGCCCCGGCTGGAGGCCGACGAAGCATAGCTGATATCGCGCGCCAGATCATGTTTGCCCATCGCGGTTTCCCCTGCTGCGCCGTGGTTGACGCAGTTTGAAGCGCGCGGATGACAGCAATAAGACAGTTATTCGGCGGCGATGGCCTGCGGATTGCGCAGGTTGGCCAGAATTTGAGCGCGACGGGTGGCGGCTTTGGCAGCATTGGCGGCTTTTACGGGACCAAAGCCGCGGATCGTTAGCGGAAGTTCGGCCAACTCGCGGATCGCGGCTTCGGTGGCGGGGGTAAGGCTGGGCAAGACGCTGGCCATGTCGGTCTCATATTCAGCGATGGCTGCGCGTTCCATCCGGCGCTCGACGCTGCGACCAAACGGATCGAAAGCGGTGCCGCGCAGGGGTTTGAGGGCGGCAAGCAAGCGAAACAGCGGAATGATCCACGGGCCAAAGGCGCGTTTTTTCGGGCGGCCATTGGTATCGGTGCCCGAAAGGATCGGCGGGGCAAGGTGGAATTGCGGGCGAAGGGTGCCATCAAACTCGGCGCGGGCTTTGGTCATGGTATCAAGGTGCAGGCGAGCGACTTCGTATTCGTCCTTATAGGTCAATAGCTTATGATAGCCTTTTGCCACCGGGAGTTTAAGGTTTTCGGGGGTCTTATCCAGCAAAGACTGAAAGCGGGCAGCAAGTTCCTGATTTTGATAGGCCGCAAGATGGGCTTTGCGAAAGGCGATGGGGTCAACAGCAGTCGGCGTTTGCGGCGCTAGGATCAGAGCGGCCTGATCGGGGTGCAAAATGGCCCAGCGGCCAAGGTGGAAGGCTTGGGTATTGGCGGCAACGCCCGCACCGTTAAGGGTGATGGCGCGTTCAATCGCCGCCAATGACAGCGGAATCAACCCGCGCTGCCAGGCAGCCCCGAAAATCATCATGTTGGAATAGATCGAATCCCCCAGCAGGCTGCGCGACAGCGATGAGGCGTCAAAGAACACCACTTTGTCTTGCAGTCTTGCTTTAAGAGACAGCGCTAACCTATCAGAAGGAATGCGGAAATCGACATTTCTGGTAAACTCGCCGGTGATGATTTCATGGCTGTTGACCACGGCCCCGGTGCGCGCGGTGGTCATCAGACCGATGGTCTTTGCCCCCGCCGTTACCACCAGATCACCGCCGATCACGGCATCGGCCTCGCCCACGGCCACACGGATCGCGGAAATATCGGCGGGGGAATTGGCGATACGGCAATGGATATGCACGGCACCGCCCTTTTGCGCCAGCCCTGCCATTTCCATCATGCCGGCGCCCTTACCCTCCAGATTTGCCGCCATCGCCACGATAGACCCCACCGTCACCACCCCGGTGCCACCAACGCCGGTGATGACGATGTTATGGGTGCCATGAATGATGGGAAGCGTGGGCAACGGCAAATAAGGCAGATCAATCTGCGCGGTTGCGGCCCGATGGGGCTTGGCACCAGATAAGGTGACGAATGACGGGCAAAACCCTGACAAACAAGAGAAATCCTTGTTGCAAGACGATTGGTCTATCGCCCGTTTGCGGCCAAGTTCGGTTTCAACGGGAATGATCGACACGCAGTTTGATTGCACGCCGCAATCGCCACACCCCTCGCAAATGTCGGTGTTGATGAACACCCTCTGATCCGGATCAGGCAGTTGTCCGCGTTTGCGGCGGCGGCGCTTTTCGGCAGCACAGGTCTGCACATAAAGAAGCACCGACACGCCGCTGATTTCGCTTAGGTTTTTCTGAACCTGCATCAGATCGGCGCGTTCGTGAAACACCACACCTGCCGGAAAGGCCGACAGATCGATATTTTCTTTCTTATCATAGACAACCGCGATGGTCTTAACCCCCATCGCCTGCACTTCGCGCGCAATCTGCGGCGCGGTCAGGCCACCGTCATTGCCCTGCCCGCCGGTCATGGCGACGGCGTCGTTATAAAGAATTTTGTAGGTGATCGTCGTGCCCGCCATCAGCGCAAACCGGATCGCCAACATACCCGAATGGTTGTAGGTGCCGTCACCCATGTTCTGGAAGATGTGTTTGCGGGTCGAAAACGGCGCTTCGCCAACCCAATTGGCCCCCTCGCCGCCCATATGGGTCAACCCCGAGGTGTTGCGGTCCATCCACAACGCCATGGTGTGACAGCCAATTCCGGCCATCGCACGGCTGCCCTCGGGCACACGGGTCGAGGTGTTATGCGGGCAACCCGAACAGAAATACGGCAACCTTGCCGCGATATCCGGGGCGTTATCGGCGTGGCGCGCGGCCTGCACGGTTTGCAGGGCGGCACGCAAAGCGTCGGTGCCGCGGCCCTCGTCGATCAAGATCTGCCCCAGCTTTTCGGCAATCATCACCGGATCAAGCGACATCGGCGTCGGGAACAAAATCTCGGCATCCGGTCCGCCTTTGCGCCCGCCCCAAACCCGGCGGCCCCGGCGGTCGTCAAAAATCGCCTCCTTGATCTGCACCTCGATCAGTTTGCGCTTTTCTTCAACAACCACAATCAAATCAAGCCCTTCGGCCCAATCGTGAAAGCTGGTCATATCCAGCGGCCAGGTTTGCCCGACCTTGTAAGTGGTGATGCCAAGCCGGTCTGCTGCCGCCGCATCCATCCGCAAAAGGCTAAGCGCATGGGTCAGATCAAGCCAGTTCTTGCCCGCCGCGACAAAGCCGATTTTCGCCCCCGGCTTGCCCCAGACCCGCCGATCCATCCGGTTGGCACGGGCAAACGCCTCGGCGGCAAAGCGTTTCTGGGTGACCAGACGCGCCTCTTGCGGGATCCAGTGATCGCCAAGCCGGATGTTCAAACCACCTTCGGGCAGCGTGAAATCGGGGGTGACAAACCGCATGCGGTTGGGCGCACCATCAACAACGGCAGTCGCCTCAACCGTGTCCTTCATCAGTTTCAACCCGGTCCAAAGGCCGGAAAACCGCGATAAAGCAAAGGCATAAAGCCCATAATCCAAAATCTCCTGCACCCCTGCAGGCGAAATGACCGGGATCGAAGCATCCACTGCCGCCCAATCGGATTGGTGGCAGGTGGTCGAGGATTCGCCGGTATGATCGTCGCCCATCGCCATCACCACGCCGCCAAACCGCGAGGTTCCGGCCATATTGGCGTGGCGCATCACATCGCCCGAGCGGTCAACCCCCGGTCCCTTGCCATACCAAAGCCCGAAAACCCCATCAAATCGCCCCTCGCCGCGCAGTTCGGCCTGCTGGCTGCCCCAAAGCGCCGTCGCGGCCAGATCTTCGTTCAACCCCGGCTGAAACAGGATATCGACCGCCTGCAATTCGGCCTTGGCGCGCCCCATCGTCATATCGACGGCCCCCAAAGGCGAGCCGCGATAGCCGGTGCAAAGGCCGCCCGTACTCAAACCCGCCGCCCGGTCTTGGGCCTTTTGCATCAGCATCAGCCGCACCAAAGCCTGGGTGCCGTTGATCAGGACCACAGATTTTGTCAGATCATAGCGGTCGGCCAAGGTAACGCCCTGACGGATCATGCTTTGGCTGCTCATCGGGTGCCTCCCCCAAGCGAAAGTCGACTGAAGCGATGATAGGTCAAAAATACTGACCTACAAAGCGGAAATTTCGACAATGAAATCTTTCCCCCGCTGATAATCGTCATTAACTACGGATGATGTATGGTAGCGTCTGAAAAAGTGAAAAGAGTTGTGGAATGGATTGGGATAAGCTGAGGATTTTTCATGCGGTCGCGGACGCGGGTAGTTTGACCCACGCCGGCGAAACCCTGCATCTTAGCCAATCTGCCGTAAGCCGGCAAATTCGCGCACTGGAAGAATCACTTAGCGTCACGCTGTTTCACCGCCATGCGCGCGGCTTGATCCTGACCGAACAAGGCGAATTGCTGTTTGATGCCACCCAAGCAATGGCCAAGCGGCTTGATGCCGCCGCCGCCCGGATCCGCGACAGCGAGGATGAGGTGTTTGGCGAACTTCGGGTGACCACCACCACCGGATTTGGCACGCTGTGGCTGGCCCCGCGCCTGCCTGCGCTTTACAAGAAATACCCGGCGCTGAAGATTGATCTGATGCTGGAAGAACGGGTGCTTGATTTGCCGATGCGCGAGGCGGATGTGGCGATCCGGATGAAAGAACCCAGCCAGGCCGATCTGATCCGCAAGCGGTTGATGAACATCCGGATGCGGCTTTATGCGACGCCGGAATATCTGGCCGAAAGCGGCACGCCCGAAAGCATGGATGATTTCACCCAGCATCGGTTGATCTGTCAACATGCTGGAACCGCTCAGGTTTCTGCCGGGGCGTTGTTGGTGGCAGAGCTGATGTCGCATGACATTCCGTCGACCTTGACGGTGAATAACTACTTTGGCGTGCTGCAAGGCGTGCTGAACCATCTTGGGATCGGGGTTCTGCCCGACTATATCACCGAAGATTTTCCGCATCTGGTGCGGGTGTTGCCGGACACGGAATCAAATGACGTACCGGTGTTTTTGGCCTATCCCGAAGAACTGCGGCACTCCAAACGCGTGTCCGCCTTTCGCGAGTTCGTGACCGAGGAAATCTTTACTTTCCGCAAGCGCCAACAGAGCTAAGAACGCCAGGAATTCGGTCAGCATACCGTGGTATGCGTGCAACGCATATCGGCCATGCTGCAACTGCGGCATGTTAATGCTTGTGCTAAAGCCCCCCTCCTCCTATTTCATATCGTGAGGGTAGTGATCGAGTTTCTCTCTTATTACCCTCATACCTCCCTGTTGGACTTGGCCGAGCGAAAGCTCGGCCTTTTTTTTCATTCAGGGCAAGGTTTTGCCGTCTGCCCATGGTTTTGTCGCTGCAGCGCGGCGTTTGCCTAGAAACGCGGCGTCGGCAGGGTTTGTGGTAAGGGCAATCGCGCGGTCATAAGCGTCAATGGCCGAATCAATTTGGCCGTTGCGGCGCAGCAAGTCGGCAAGGGCGGCATGATAGGGCTGATAATCATACAATTCTGACGATAGTGCCTCTAGCGTTTGCAACCCGGCCTGCACGGCCCCTGCTTCGGCAAGCGCCACCGCCCGGTTCAGCCGCACCACGGGCGTCGGCTCGATCCGCAGCAGGCTATCGTACAGCAACACGATCTGCGGCCAATCGGGAGGATCGGCCTGCACATGCAGGGCGGCAATCGCGGCTTTCATCTGAAACGGGCCCGGTGCCCGACGCGCCATGGCGGCATCCAACAGAGCCAATCCTTCAAGGATCTGCCCGTGGTGCCAAAGGCCACGGTCCTGATCGGCAATGGCCACGCTGGCCCCCCCGACATCAAGCCTTGCGCTGCTGCGGGCATCGGTGATCAGCATCAGGGCCGCCAGGCCTTCGATCTCAGGTTCTTGCGGGCGCAGGCTGTCCAGCATCCGCACCAGATCAATGGCTTCGGCACAAAGGGCGGCACGCGGGGTCTGATCCTGGCTTGGCGCGCTGTAGCCCTGATTGAAGATCAGATAAATCACCGCCAGCACCGATTGCAGGCGTTCGGCCCAGTCTTGCGGCCCCGGCACGCTATAAGGAATGCCGGCGGCAAGTATTTTGGCGCGGGCGCGGGTCAGGCGCTGCCCCATCGTCGGCTCGGGGTCAAGAAAGGCGCGGGCAACCTCGGCCGTGGTCAGCCCGCCCAACGTGCGAAGCGTTAGCGCCACGCGGGTCTTGGGTTCCAACGCCGGATGGCAGCAAGTGAAGATAAGCTTCAGGCGGTCATCGGGAAAGCTGTCGGCCTCGGGCACATCGGCCTCATCATTGAACAGCACGGCAATCGCTGCGGCCTTTTGCGCCTCACGCGCGCTGATCCGCAATCGGTCGATCGCCTTGCGCATCGCCACCCGCAGCAACCAGCCCTGCGGCGAGGCAGGCAGGCCCGCCCTGCCCCAATGCACCACCGCCGAGGCAAGCGCATCTTGCAGCGCATCCTCGGCCAGTTGAAAATCCCGCAACCGGGAAATCAGGGCCGACAACAGCCGCCCCCGATCCTGGCGCACCACCGCCTCAATGGCTGCGGTCACCTCTGCTGCACCGGGCGAACCCATCATTGCCCCTTTCGGATCAGGGATTTCGCCTGCCATACGTCAGCCATACGCAAACCATACGTGCATCATACGCGGCCAAACCCGTTAGTAGTCCATCACCGGGCGCAACTCGATACTGCCAAAAGCTGCCGTCGGAATCATCGCGGCATAGCGCAGGGCGGCATCCAGATCGGGCACATCCATCACATAATAGCCGCCCAAGTGTTCCTTGGTCTCGGCAAACGGCCCATCCATGGTTTCAACTTTGCCACTGCGCACCCGCAAGGTTGTGGCTGTCGCCACCTCTTTCAGACCTTCCCCCGAAACAAAGACACCGTCCTTTTTCAACAACGCGGAAAAGGCAAAATACCCCTGCATCATCGCCTTGAATTCGGGCGATCCATAGGCAGGCTTTAGCGGATTGGCGGGATCGTGATAGATAAGGGCCATGTATTGCATCATCGGTCTCCGATTTTGATAACTGTGCGGTTTTGCATCCCTATCGGCAAGCGTCTGATCCGATAGTGATACCCCAAGGACGCCCGACCCCGGCGGATTTCGACATCGGGCATAAGATTTTTTCATTCTGACCCGAAAAAACCGACACAAAGCCCTGCAGCGCACCCGAAGCCCTTCCCCTTTGCGCCCCTATGCCCTAAGACGCGGCCAAGCGGAAAACCCAAGGGGAACTGGCATGCAAGAGCCCGAAATCACACCCGAGCTGATCGCGTCGCACGGGCTGAAACCCGACGAGTATCAGCGCATCCTTGGGATTATCGGGCGCGTGCCGACATTCACCGAACTGGGCATATTCTCGGCGATGTGGAACGAGCATTGTTCCTATAAATCCTCAAAGAAATGGCTGCGCACCCTGCCCACCACCGGGCCACAGGTGATCTGCGGACCGGGCGAAAACGCCGGCGTCGTGGATATTGGCGATGGCCAGGCGGTGATTTTTAAAATGGAAAGCCACAACCACCCGTCGTATATCGAACCGCACCAAGGTGCTGCCACGGGTGTTGGCGGCATTCTGCGCGATGTGTTCACCATGGGCGCGCGCCCGATTGCAGCGATGAATTCGCTGTCATTCGGCGTGCCTTCGCATCCCAAAACCTCGCATCTTGTCAAAGGCGTGGTCGAGGGTGTCGGCTCTTATGGCAATGCCTTTGGCGTGCCGACGGTCGCAGGCGAAGTGCGGTTTCACCGCAGCTATAATGGCAACTGTCTGGTCAATGCCTTTGCGGCGGGCATCGCGGACACCGACAAGATTTTTTATTCGGTCGCCAGTGGCGTGGGGATGCCGGTGGTCTATCTGGGGGCCAAGACCGGCCGCGATGGGGTTGGCGGCGCCACCATGGCCAGCGCCGAATTTGATGACACCATCGAGGAAAAGCGCCCCACCGTGCAGGTTGGCGACCCGTTTACCGAAAAACGTCTGCTGGAAGCCTGTCTTGAACTGATGGCCTCGGGGTCGGTTATTTCCATTCAGGATATGGGGGCTGCGGGCCTGACCTGCTCGGCGGTGGAAATGGGCGACAAGGGCGATCTGGGCATCAGGCTTGATCTGGACCGGGTACCGGTGCGCGAACGCAACATGACCGCCTACGAGATGATGCTTTCCGAATCGCAGGAACGCATGCTGATGGTGCTGAAACCCGAAATGGAAGATGTGGCGCGGGCGATTTTCGTCAAATGGGATCTCGATTTCGCCATTGTCGGCGAGACGATCCCCGAAGACCGCTTTTTGATCATGCTGGGCAATCAGGTAAAGGCCGACTTGCCGCTAAAGGCGTTGTCCGGGAATGCGCCGGAATATGACCGCCCTTGGGTGGAAACCCCGGCCGCCTTGCCGCTGGGCGATGTTCCGGCGATTGCGCCGATTGCAGGCCTGCGCGCCCTGATCGGCAGCCCGAATTATGCCCATAAAGCATGGGTTTACGAGCAGTATGACTCGATGGTGATGGCCGACACGGTCATCGCACCGGGGGCTTCGGCGGGTGTGGTTCGGGTGCATGGCACGACCAAGGCGCTGGCGTTCACCTCGGACGTGACACCGCGCTATGTGAAGGCCAACCCGTTTGAAGGCGGCAAGCAAGCCGTCGCAGAAGCCTACCGCAACCTTACGGCGGTGGGCGCGCAGCCGTTGGCCACCACCGACAATTTGAACTTTGGCAACCCGGAAAAGCCCGAGATCATGGGGCAATTGGTCGGGGCAATTCGCGGTATCGGCGTGGCGGTCGCGGCGCTTGATATCCCGATCGTGTCGGGAAACGTGTCGCTTTACAATGAAACCGATGGCACCGGCATCCTGCCGACGCCGACAATTGGCGCGGTGGGCATTCTGCATTCGCTGGATGATCTGATTGCAGGTCGCCCGGCTGACGGTGACGTGGCGGTGCTGATCGGCGAGACCAAGGGCCATCTTGGCCAATCTGCATTGCTGGCCGAAGCCTTTGGAATCGAAGCTGGCGATGCTCCGCCTGTTGATCTTGTGGCCGAACGGCGGAACGGCGAATTCCTGCGCGCCAATCGCAAACTGGTGCGCGGTGCTACCGATCTTTCCGACGGCGGCCTTGGCTTGGCGGCATTCGAGATGGCGGAAGGTGCCGGAATTGGGGTGACGCTTGACGCATCAGAAACGGCGCAATTGTTTGGCGAAGATCAGGCAAGATACCTTGTGTGTTGCACGAAGAAAGACGCACAATCGCTTGTGAATGCTGCAGTATCTGCTGATGTTCCCGTCAGGATTGTTGGCAGTTTTGGCGGTAAGCAAGTGGTGTTTGGCGCGGATAAAGCCGATCTTTCCGATCTGTCTGCCCTGTTCCGCTCGGCTTTTGCTGCCGCTGTGGCATGATATTGCGCGTGGCTACCTTGGATGAAGTCCGCTACGTCTGGGGTAGTGAAGCGTTCAGATTGCGCGCCATCACCCAGGTTCCGCCCAATTGCGTAAGGAATGCGGTGATCGTCAGTGATCCACCCTTGCGGCAAACCAATCCGCGTCTTACATCTTTGCAGAACACGAAAAGGATCCGCGCTGATGGCTATGGAAGCACAGGACATCGAAAACCTGATCCGAAAGACCTTTCCGCAGGCCCGGATTACAATCACCGACCTTGCTGGCGACGGCAATCATTGGGCTGCCGAAGTGATCGACGAAAGCTTTAAGGGTATGAATCGCGTGCAACAACAGCGCGCCGTTTATGCCAGCCTGAAGGGCAAAATGGACGGCGCACAGGGCGAATTGCACGCACTGGCACTGACCACAAAAGCCCCGGAATAACCGCGCCCGTTTGGGCATAAAGACAGGAATAACCCCATGTCGACTGCAGTTGATCAAATCAAAGATACCATCACCAAAAATGACGTTGTGCTGTTCATGAAGGGCACCAAGATGATGCCGCAATGCGGGTTCTCAAGCCGGGTGGCCGGAGTGTTGAACTTTATGGGCGTCGAGTTTGCCGATGTAAACGTGCTGGCCGACGCCGACATCCGTCAGGGCATCAAGGATTTTTCCGATTGGCCGACCATTCCGCAGCTTTACGTCAAAGGCGAGTTCGTCGGCGGCTGTGATATCGTCACCGAAATGACGATTTCTGGCGAGTTGGATCAATTGTTCGAGGCCAAAGGCGTTGGCTTTGACAAAGATGCAGCCGAGAAGATCAGGGCCGCAAACGTTTGATTTCCAAAAGTAAAGTCTGGCAGAATTGCCCGACTTTGTTGACCCTAGCTGAAGGGCATCCCCGCAAGGATGCCCGGCTTAGGCGCTGATACGTTCTTCGATCGCACTTGCCATTGCTTCGGCACGCGCCGCGATTTCGGCAAGCGTTTCGCGCACGGCGGCGGGCACCACCGGCACTTCGATCCGCTGCACATCGGCAACGGGGCGGTTTTCCAGATCAGCTACCTTTGCGCGCATGCCACGCAGTTCGTCCTCCAGAGCTGCGGTTTTATCGGCCAGCATCAAGCCTGCCATCAATAACATCCGCGCTTCGGGAAGCCGCCCCATCTGGGAAACCAGCGGCTGCGCTTCGGCGTCCAGCATCTGGGCTGCGGCGCGCAGGAAATGTTCTTCGCCAGCCTGACAGGCAACCTGAAAAACCCGCCCGCCGATGGTGATATCAATATCAGGCATCCATCCGCACCTCTTGCAACAGCGGAGACAATTCCGCCAGAATTTCATCCAATTCGGCCGTCTCAGTGGCGCGGGTTGCCCGCAGTGCTTCAAGTTCGGCAAGCATTGCTTTGTTCACCATATGCGGGTCGGTCACGCTATCAGCCATGGATTCACGCAAAGATCGTAGCGTTTCGCGCAGTTGAATGGTGGTTTTGCGCATCCGTTGCAATTCCAGGCCCTGCACATCCAATTGACGGGTCATCAACTCGACCCGATCTTCCAAGGCATGCACCGACTGTGCATCGCGGTCTTTTACTGCACGCAGACGTTCGGTCAGTTGGGCGTTAACGGTCTTTTCATCGTCAAGTGCGGCACGCAGCGTGGTCAACGCCTCGCTTTCGTCCATCACATCACCATCGCCGCCGACAGACGACAAATGTTCCAGCCCGGCACCGATCCGCTCTAGCGCCGCGGTAATCCGGCGTTCAAGCTCTGCAATCTCGCTCATGGTCCCGCCCCCTCCGGTTCATTCCTTGCCAAGGTCTGCTTTGCCCGATGCGGCCTTGCCCGGATGGCATCCCGATGGACCCCCCTGAACCAGCCGCGAATCGGTGTTACCCCGCACTTTTGTGATCTTAACCCAAAGCAAACTGCAATTGCGCCCCCTTTCAGACCAAAGCCTTACGGGGCGCGCTTGATCTTGCCGCTTGGGCTGTTATGCACCTCGCCAACCGCCCATCACACGAGGAACAGAGCCTTGGATATTGCCAGCCTGCGCGCCCAGCACCCCGACCATTGGAACAAAGCCTGCGCTATCCGCGTTTTAACACTGGATGCGGTGGCCGCCGCAAACTCTGGCCATTCGGGGATGCCGATGGGCATGGCCGATGTGGCGACAGTGCTGTTCGAGCGGCACCTTAGCTTTGACGCGACATCGCCCGATTGGCCGAACCGGGATCGGTTCATTCTGTCGGCGGGCCATGGGTCGATGCTGCTGTATTCACTGCTGCACCTGACTGGCTATGCCGACATGACGCTGGCGCAGATCAAGAATTTCCGCCAATGGGGGGCGATTACCGCAGGCCACCCGGAATACGGCCACGCCAAGGGCATCGAGACGACGACCGGCCCGCTGGGTCAGGGCATTGCCAATGCCGTTGGTTTTGCCATGGCCGAGGAAAGCTTGCGCGCCCGTTGGGGTGCCAAGGTCATCGACCACTACACCTATGTCATCGCCGGTGACGGCTGCCTGATGGAAGGGGTCAGCCAAGAGGCCATTGCGTTGGCGGGCCGCCACGAATTGTCGCGCCTGATCGTGCTGTGGGATAACAATGGCATCACCATCGACGGCAAGGTTTCATTGTCGGATCGCACCGATCAAAAGGCCCGTTTCGCCGCCAGTGGCTGGAATGTTTTTGAATGTGACGGTCACGACCCCGCCGCGATTGATGCGGCTATTGTGGCGGCAAAAGCCTCACCCCGGCCAGCGATGATTGCCTGTGCGACCCATATCGCCCTTGGATCATCGGCGCAGGATACCTCAAAGGGCCACGGCGCGCTGACCGATGCCAAATTGATTGCCGATACCCGTGCAGTTTATGGCTGGAAAAGTGGTCCGTTCGATATCCCTTCGGACATTAAGAAAGCGTGGGAAGCCATTGGCGTAAAAGGTGTATCCGCCCGCAAGGAATGGGAGGCGCGGATGTCCGCCCTGCCCGTCGCCAAGCAAGCCGAATTCACCCGGATTTTTGCAGGCGATGCCCCCGCCAAGCTGGCAAACACCATCCGTGCCGTAAAGAAACAAGCGGTCGAAGATATGCCAAAGCTTGCCACCCGTTCGGCAAGCGAAAAGGTATTGGCGGCGGTAAACCCTGTGCTTTTGGAAACCATCGGCGGCTCTGCTGACCTGACCGGATCAAACAACACCAAGACCGCCGATCTGGGGGTGTTTGATCCGACCGATCGCAAGGGGCGCTATATCTATTATGGCATCCGCGAACATGGGATGGCGGCGGCGATGAATGGCATGGCGTTGCATGGCGGCGTTCGGCCCTATTCGGGCACCTTCATGTGTTTTACCGACTATGCCCGCCCGTCGATGCGGCTTTCGGCACTGATGGGCATTCCGGTGGTCTGTGTGATGACCCACGATTCCATCGGCCTTGGCGAAGACGGCCCCACCCATCAACCGGTCGAGCATCTGGCGATTTCACGTTCTACGCCAAACACTTGGGTGTTCCGGCCCGCAGACCTTGTGGAAACTGCCGAGGCATGGGAGCTGGCCTTTACCAGCAAGACCACGCCGTCGGTTCTGGCGCTGTCGCGGCAAAACCTGGCCGCCGTCCGCCGGGTGCACACCAACCAGAACCTGACCGCCAAAGGGGCCTATGTTCTGGCCGAAGCCACCGGAAAGCGGCAGGTCATCTTGATGGCAACCGGGTCCGAAGTGGAAATCGCCCTGAAAGCGCGTGATCAGCTAGAGGCGCAGGGCATTGGCACGCGCGTGGTCTCCATGCCCTGCATGGAGCTGTTCGCGGCGCAGGACGAAGCTTACCGCAAAAAGATCTTGCCAGCAGGCCCGGTGCGCGTCGCAATCGAGGCCGGTGTGCGCATGGGGTGGGATCGTTGGCTACTGGGCGAGCGCGGTCGGGATGGCAAATGCGATTTCGTTGGCATGACCAGCTTTGGCGCATCGGCCCCGGCAGAACGGCTTTACATCGAGTTTGGCATCACGGCCGAAGCCGCTGTGGCCAAAGCAAAGGCCCTGCTCTAACTGCTTTGCCCCCGTGTCATGCGGGGGCAAACTTTTGAGGTTCATCAAGAAAACCGCCGCTAAAGCAGTGACATCCGCCACGCCCGACCCTATTTTTCTACTTTTGCGGGTTACACGGCTTTGGTCGGCAGAAGTTTGGTCCAAAGCGGCCCGATCAGCCGGGTTGCGATCGGAATCAGGATGATCCCAAGCGCCAGCCCGAATACCCCATCCAGCGCCGCCTTGACCGCCCAAGTCACAAAGCCTTTGGCCTGCGGTACGAACTGGCTTGCCGCCGTGGCCCAATCCTGAATGTGATGCCCCAGCCAGCCATAGCCCAAGACCTCGGCGCCGTGAATGATGATCGACCCGCCCACCCAAAGCATCGCCGCAGTGCCTACGGTGGAAAGGATTTGCATCAGAATCGGCATTCCGCGCACCAGCCCACGCCCGAAGGCCCGTGTCGGCGCAAAGCGGCCAATGCGCACCAGATGCAGCCCAAAATCATCCATCTTAACAATCAGCGCGACCCCACCATAAACCATGGTGGTGATGCCAACGCCCACAACCGCCAAAGACACCGACTCGAGCATGAAATTGCTTTCGGGAATGGCCGCCAAGGCGATGGTCATGATTTCAGCAGAAAGGATAAAATCGGTCTTGATCGCCCCGGCGATCTTTTCTTCTTCCAGATGCGCGGGGTCTTTGACGTCAAAATCTTCATCAACCTCGGCATCGGCATGCGGGAAAAGGAGATGAAAAACCTTTTCGGCGCCTTCAAAGCATAGATAGGCCCCGCCTATCATCAACAGCGGCGTAATCGCCCAAGGTGCAAAATTCGAAAGACCCAAGGCCAACGGCAGCAGGATCACCAGCTTGTTGAACAGCGAGCCTTTGGCGATGCGCCAAATGATGGGAATTTCGCGGTCGGCCTCAAAGCCATGCACGTATTTTGGCGTCACTGCGGCATCGTCAATTACCACGCCAGCGGCTTTGGCCCCCGCTTTGGCAGCACCTGCAGCAATGTCATCTATCGACGCCGCCGCTACTTTGGCTATCGCCGCCACATCATCCAGCAGCGCCAGCAGTCCGCTCATTCCAACACCTTTCATTTCATTGGCCATAGACTAAACGGTGTAAGGACCAAGGCCAAGCCCTTCGCCTCTGTTAGCGCCAACATTAAAAGTTTGCGCTAACACGCTGTAAAAGCGATGTTTTCCGCCTTTCAGGAACGACAAACCCAAGCTATAGCCGTCTTGGATCGCAAAACGGAGACGCAAATGACCATCACCATCGGCATCAATGGCTTTGGCCGCATCGGACGTTGCACTTTGGCACATATTGCCGAAAGCGCGCGTAACGACGTGCAGGTGGTTGCGATCAATGCGACGGGCCCGATTGCGACGAACGCGCATCTGTTGAAATACGACTCGGTACATGGCCGGTTTCCCGGGATCGTCAAAGTCAGTGGCGATACGCTTGATCTGGGGCGCGGGCCAATGCGTGTGATGTCCACCTACAACCCCGAGGAATTGGATTGGGAGGGCGTTGACGTGGTTCTGGAATGCACCGGAAAATTCAATGACCGCGACCGCGCGGCCGTGCATCTGGGGCGTGGCGCCAAACGCGTGCTGATCTCAGCCCCGGCGAAAAATGCTGATAAAACAGTTGTTTACGGGGTGAACCACAGGCAGTTAACCTTGGAACACCTTGTGGTGTCGAACGGGTCTTGCACCACAAACTGCCTTGCCCCCCTGGCGAAGGTTTTGAACGATGCCATTGGCATCGAATCGGGCATCATGACCACGATCCACAGCTATACGGGCGATCAGCCAACGCTGGATCGCCGCCACGACGATCTTTACCGTGCCCGTGCAGCCGCCATGGCGATGATTCCAACCTCGACCGGGGCTGCCAAGGCGATTGGCGAAGTCCTGCCCGAGTTGGCGGGTAAACTTGATGGCAGCGCAATTCGGGTGCCAACGCCGAACGTATCGGCAGTTGACCTTACATTTGTCGCCGCGAAATCGGTGACGGTGCATGAGGTAAACGAGATCGTCCGAGAGGCAGCTGCAGGCTATATGGGGATGGTTCTGGCGTACGACCCTGAACCAAAGGTCTCAATCGACTTCAACCATACGCCGCATTCCTGTATTTTTGCCCCCGACCAAACCAAAGTTGTGGGTGGTCGCACCGTTCGGGTACTGGCATGGTACGACAATGAATGGGGATTCTCTTGCCGCATGGCCGACGTGGCCGGTGCGATGGGGCGGCTTCTCCAATAGCGGAGGCACCGTGTCTGATCGTCTTGCCCTGATCCTTGGAGCCGTCGTAATTGCGGCCATCTTAATTGACGTTTTTGCCAATAGCGGCGGTGCTTTATTGTTTTTGGGGCGCAAATTCGCCGACATGGTAGAATATCTGGCTTTCTGGCGCTGAAACCGGCAAGTTCTGGTTGAGTTTTGTCGGGTTCCGGAGATGTTAGCGCTAGCAAACGTCCAGGGGATTCGCTTGGACAATTCTTGTGACATTTGGAGATGAGCATGACCGTCAAAGTAGCAATCAATGGATTTGGTCGCATTGGCCGCAATGTTTTGCGCGCCATTATTGAATCGGGCCGCACCGATATAGAGGTGGTGGCGATCAATGATCTGGGACCGGTCGAAACAAACGCACATCTGTTGCGGTTTGATAGCGTGCATGGCCGCTTTCCGGCGACGGTGACGACGACCGCTACGACGATCGATGTGGGGCGTGGGCCGATTGAGGTTTCGGCAATTCGCAACCCGGCGGACTTGCCGTGGAAGCACGTCGATATCGTAATGGAATGCACCGGAATTTTCACCGACAAGGAAAAGGCGGTCGTTCATCTGGAAAATGGTGCGTCGCGGGTGCTGGTTTCGGCGCCGTCGGCGGGGGCGGACAAGACGATCGTTTACGGGGTCAATCATGACACGCTGACGGCGGCCGATCTGATCGTTTCGAACGCTTCCTGCACCACGAATTGTTTGTCGCCGGTGGCACAGGTTCTACATCAGGCTGTCGGGATCACGAAGGGGTTCATGACGACCATTCACAGCTATACCGGCGATCAGCCGACGCTGGATACGATGCATAAAGATCTGTATCGGGCGCGGGCGGCGGCGCTTTCGATGATCCCTACCTCGACCGGGGCTGCGAAGGCGGTGGGGCTGGTTCTGCCCGAGTTGAAGGGCAAGCTGGATGGGGTGGCGATCCGGGTGCCTACCCCGAACGTTTCGGTGGTTGATCTGGTTTTCGAGGCCAGCCGATCCACCACGGTTCAGGAAATCAACGACGCGATCCGGGCGGCGGCGAATGGTCGGTTGAAGGGGATCCTGGGGTTCACCGATCAGCCGAATGTAAGCTCGGATTTCAATCACGACCCGCATTCTTCGATCTTCCACATGGATCAAACCAAGGTTTTGGACGGAACCATGGTTCGGATTCTGGCCTGGTATGACAATGAATGGGGCTTTTCAAACCGGATGGCGGACACGGCGGTTGCGATGGGAAAGCTGATTTAACACGGGCATAACACGCGTGTTATGGCGGGTAAGATATTGTTTATGCTTAATTTCGCGCTTTTTGTTTACGGTTTCTTAACCCGCTAACACAGTCTGCACGGCCTGAATGGGTGCCTTTTGGCACCCATTCGTTTTTCGACACACCCATGCACCATACGCATGGCGGCCTTTCGGTGACGGCGGTTGTTAGCGGTAACAAACTGCCCCATCTTGGGTGAGCAAGGGCAAAACAGGAAGCCCGTGCAGTGACGAAAGGAAAGACGATGAAAATGTTTGAAAAACTGAAAGCCGCCGCCCGCACCCGGGCACTGTATCGCCGGACGCGCGACGAGATTGCCCACATGCCTTTGGATGTGGCGCTTGACCTTGGGATTTTCCGTGGGGATGCTGACCGCATTGCCTATGCAACGGTCTATGGCGCGCGTGGCTAAAGCGCCGCGACCTGCTGCCCCAAGGGGGTACGCAATGGGATTTGAAGGGGGCAACCGCAAGGGGGCCCCCTTTTGGTTTCAGGGTCGGAATTTGCGCACAAGCGCGTCACGCACCGGCGGGGTGACGAATTTCGACACATCGCCACCAAGCCGGGCGATTTCCTTGACCAGTTTGGAGGCAATGGCCTGACGACGGGCGTCGGCCATCATGAACACCGTCTCGATGCTGGCATCCAAAGCGCGGTTCATGCCAACCATTTGAAATTCATACTCAAAATCAGCCACGGCGCGCAAACCGCGAATGATGATGCCCGCGCCCACATCGCGGGCGCAGTCAATCAGCAGGTTCTCGAACGGATGCACGATAATCTCGCCACCGGTTTTGGCGATGATGCCCTGACATTCGGCCTGCACCATGGCGACGCGCTCTTCGAGGCTGAACAGCGGGCCTTTGTCGCGGTTGATGGCGACACCGATCACCAGACGATCAACCAGTTGCATGGCGCGCTGAATGATATCGACATGACCAAGGGTGACCGGATCAAAGGTGCCGGGATATAGTCCGATGCGCATGGGCTTCCTCTTCTTACTTTGAGCGGATTGCGTCTAACAGGAGTTGGAATTCGCCCCAAGAACTGGGCGAATTCTGATGCTTTTGAACCCGATAGAACGCAATCCGCTTAAAGCATACGCAATATTATTGCTTTCGCCTTGGCAAGAGCGAAAACGCTGCGGCGCAGCACCGATGGAAGCGGCTCAGAAGCCTTTGATCATGCCTTCAAGGGCATCTTTTTCCATGGCAAGTTCGCCCAAGCGGGCCTTGACCACATCGCCGATCGAAATCAGCCCGATCATCTGATCGCCCTGCATTACCGGCATGTGGCGAAACCGGCCATCTGTCATCTTTTGCATCACCTGATCTGCGGAATCGGACGTAGCGCAGCCGACGATTTTAACGGTCATGATGCTGTCAACGGTTTTGCCCAGACAGGACGCGCCGTGCCGCCCAAGTTCGCGCACGATATCGCGTTCGGACAGAATGCCCGCCACCTTTTTTCCGTCAACAGAGACAATGAGCGCGCCAATACGCTGGGTCGACAGCACCTCGGCCGCCTTGGAAACGGTGGTGCCGGGTGGCACCGTCACCACGCCCTCTGCAGATTTTCCTTGCAGGATTTGTTGGACCAGCATCGGCACCCTCCCTTTATATTTCCCCAAGGGTCGGGCTTGAGCAACTTTCTGTCAAGTCAAAGCTTCTAAACGCAATACTTCTTTACGTATTCCCATAGCGAGCAAATCGGCAAAACGATTCAACCGCTCTACCCGGCCATCATCGGCATGACGGATCAGCCAGAAAGCCCGGGTCAAGTGGATCTGATCCGGGATCAGTTTGACCAGTTCCGGCGCCGAGGGCAGCGCAAAATCATGCACCACGCCAACCCCTGCCCCATGCCGTAGCCAGTTCAGTTGCACCGAGACGGAATTCGAGGCCAAGGGAGCCTGCGTTGAGCCAATTTCGGTCAGATAGTCAAGTTCCTTGTCGAAAATCATGTCGGGGATATAGCCGACCATGCGGTGAAATTGCAGATCAGCCGGGGTTTGAATGGCGGGGTGTTTGGCAAGGTAGTCGCGGCTGGTCGCAAGGTGCAGGTGGTAATCGGTCAGCTTTTGCACCGTCAGGCGACCGGTTTCGGGGCGAGAGACCGCAATGGCGATATCGGCCTCGCGCTTGGAGAGGTTGAACACCCGCGGCAGGGCGACGATTTGCACCTCGAGGCCGGGGTTTTGATCGCAGATCCGGGCAAGCACCTGCGGCAGCAAGTAGTTGGCGCAACCATCCGGCGCCCCAATGCGGATTTGCCCCGACAGGCCGGAAGTGGTGCCGCGCAATGCGTCCTGGGCCGCAGACATCGCGGTTTCGGCCTGGATGGCATGGGTTTGCAGGCGCTGACCTTCGTCAGTCAGCGCATAGCCTTGCGGCGATTTGGCAAACAGGCGGGCATTCAGGGCGTCTTCCAGCCGGGCGATGCGGCGGCCCACGGTGGCGGGATCAAGTTTCAGGGATTTGCCAGCGGCAGACAGGCTTTCGGTGCGCGCAACGGCGAGGAACAGGCGCAGGTCATCCCAATCCATCCGCATACCCCTAAAAATGCAAAACGCTTTTGAAATATTGCCGCTTTGTTTGGCGAAATTGCAAGGCTAATATGCTGGCAGAGATTGGGAGGACATCACATGCAAGAGCTTAGCCACTGGATCAACGGGCGTCACGTCAAGGGCACATCGGGGCGGTTTGCCGATGTGTATAATCCGGCCACCGGTGAGGTGCAGGCGCGGGTGCCGCTGGCATCCAAGGCCGAACTGGATGCAGCAGTGGCCGATGCGGCCGTGGCGCAGGTAAAGTGGGGCGCCACCAATCCGCAAAAGCGCGGCCGGGTGATGATGGCGTTTGTGGGCCTGTTGAACCGCGATATGGACAAGCTGGCCGAGGCGTTGTCGCGCGAACATGGCAAGACCATTCCCGATGCCAAGGGCGATATTCAGCGCGGGCTGGAGGTGATCGAGTTTTGCATCGGTGCACCGCAGATGTTGAAGGGCGAGTTTACCGACAGCGCCGGGCCGGGGATCGACATGTACTCGATGCGCCAGCCTTTGGGCGTAGCGGCGGGGATTACGCCGTTCAACTTTCCGGCGATGATACCGCTGTGGAAAATGGGGCCGGCGCTGGCGTGCGGCAATGCGTTTATCCTGAAACCATCCGAGCGCGACCCGTCGGTGCCGCTGATGCTGGCGGAGTTGATGCAGGAAGCCGGGCTGCCGGATGGCGTGTTGCAGGTGGTGAACGGCGATAAGGAATCGGTGGATGCGATTCTGGACAACCCGACGGT
>JBAVTI010000078.1:0-7675 GCA_049696055.1 Paracoccaceae bacterium
GCGTAAACAGAAACAGCCCCAGCGCGTCAAACCGCCCCTGCCCGTAGTCGGTGATATCCCAGCCCATGCGGCTATCGACGATCCGCCGGGCATCGGTTCGGGCGGCAAACGCCTCGGGCGTCCAATAGGCAAAGGGTGGCAGGGCAAACCCGAATGACCGGATAAATTCATCCGCGTTTTCCATGATCTGATTGATACGGCTGCGTTTCATTCGGCCCTCCCCAATTCGGCTCTGCTCAGTGCGCTGGTGTTTTGCGTTTTTTCCCTAACCAACACGCATCACCCAGGGTCCGACCTGCGGGTGACGTGTGAAACAGAAAAACGCCAACCGTGTTAGCGCGAACAATCGCCCGCCCCGCCGGGGAAATCAAGCCGCCGCAATCCAATCGCACGCGCCATTGCCACCAAAGGCCCGGCACCGTTGCACCGCGCCGCTTACGCCGATTTGCGCGCAGGCACCCCAGCTTTGGTCGCAGCCCAATCCGCCGCCGCCGCGCCAAAGGCCGCAAACAACGGCCGGGATACCGGGTCGGCCGCCGCGTTGAATTCCGGGTGCCATTGCACCGAAAGGGTAAAGCCCTTGGCACCGCTGACATAAATCGCCTCGGGCGTGCCATCGGGGGCCACGCCATCCACCACAATGTCCTGCCCGGTGCGCGCAATGCCTTGCCCGTGCAGCGTATTGGTCATCACCTCGTCGGCCCCAAGCAATCGCGCAAACACGCCACCGGGGCTAAACCGAACCGGATGGCGCAGCGCGAACTTTTCTTCCAGCGTGCCCTCGGTCGGCATCCGGTGGTTCATCCGTCCCGGCAAATCGCGGATCTCGGGGAAAAGCGTGCCGCCAAGCGCCACATTCACCTCTTGAAACCCCCGGCAAATCCCGAAAAACGGCTGGCCACGTTCCACGCAGGCCCGCACCAGCGGCAGGGTAATGGCATCGCGGCAGCGGTCAAAATCGCCATGCGCCGGGGTTTCGTCTTCGCCATATTCGCTGGGATGCACGTTTGGCCGCCCCCCGGTCAGCAAAAACCCGTCGCACAGTTCCAGAAGTTCGGCCACCGAAACCAGTCTGGGGTCAGAGGGGATGATCAGCGGCAGGCATCCCGCCACCTTTGCCACCGCCTCGGAATTCATCAACCCCGAGCCGTGCACCGTATAGTTCTCATTCAGCACACTCATGTTGCCGATGATGCCGACAACCGGGCGACGAGGCGACGTGCAGGGCATGATATGGCCGGAATTGTTACACCTGTGTCACATGATAGGGGCAGTCGGGGCTTGGGAGAAGGGGGAAAGGCCCCTGTTACTGTGCAAAAACGCAGCCCACGCCTGCATTTAGGGCATTTGCGTCGCCAAGTGCTGTCGCAACAAGCGCGGCCTGACGCTGCGGGTCTGGCAGCCGTCGGCGGTTCATACCGCACGGCCTTGGCGGTCATAACACACTAAGAAACAGTTAACAAAAAAGCGATATGCCCCTGATTTCAATATCTTACCGCTCATAACACGCGTGTTATGGCTGTGTTATCGCCCGCCCCACCACCTTCGCCGCCGCCGCCAGGGCCCCGTCTCCGAAGCTGATTCCCAGCGAAACCATCCCCGCCTCCATCACCGCAAGCGCCCCCAGAGTCATATGGGCGTTCACATGCCCCATATGGGCCACCCGCAGATATCCGTGATAGGCAGGCTCTGATGGGGCCGCCATTCCCAGCCCGATCCCCAGCGTGACCCCGGCGTGCTTTTCGGTCCATTCCCGCAACCGCGTCGCGTGCGGCGCCCCCATTCTTGCCGCCGTCACCGACCGCCCCCGATAGTATGGATCGGCCACATTCAGCGCGATCTCCGGGTTCCCGCCCCCCCACGCGTCAAACGCCGCCCAGACCGCGCCCGCCAACACCTCGTGACGTGCCCAGATATTCTCCAGCCCCTCCTCGGCGATCATATCCAGCGCCTCACGCAACCCGAACAGATGATGCGTCGGGGCGGTGCCGGCCCAGTATTGCCAGAACTCCGGCCCCGATGACCGCGGCCCCCAATCCCAGTAAGGCGTGCGTAAATCCGACCCCGTGCACAGGTCCCGTGCCTTGTCGGAGAACCAAACGAACCCCAGCCCCGGCGGCGTCATCAGCCCCTTTTGGCTGGCCGCGACCGTGACATCCGCGCCCCAGGCATCCATGTGATATTCATCGCAGCCCAGCGAAGCAATGCAATCCACCGCCAAAAGGGCGGGATGCCCCACCAGATCAATCACCGCCCGCACCGCCGCCACATCATTGCGGATCGAACTTGCGGTATCGACATGCGTCATCAACACCGCCTTAAGCCTATGCCCGCTGTCGGCCCGCAATGCCGTCTCCAGCCGCCCCAGATCAATCGGTGAGGCCTTGCCGAAATCGAGTAAATCGACCTGCACCCCCACCGCTGCAGCCCATTCCGACCAGCCGATACCAAACCGCCCCGTCGCCAGAACCAAAGCCCGGTCACCCCGGCTAAACAAGTTGGCATTCGCGGCTTCCCACGCGGCATGGCCATTGCCGATGAACACCGAAACATTCTGCGCCGTGCCCGCCACCCGCCGCAAATCCGGCCAGAGGCTTTCGACCATATCATAAAGCCCGCCACCATAGATATTTGGCGAGGCCCGGTGCATCGCATTCAACACCCGATCCGGCATGACCGAGGGGCCGGGAATGGCAAGATAGGGGCGTCCGTTGGCAAGGTTCATCAGGTATTCTCCGCGCTGTTCTGCCTTGGCTACGCCCCGAGGCTTCCAAGGTCAATTGGCCCAATGCCTTGCGACTGCTTGCTGCCTTTGGCCAATCAGGATAAACCCCGACGACAGACCACCCCCTTAGGGAAGCCCACGCTTGTCAAAGCCACACGCCACTGACCCACGCTATCGCTCTGGCAATCTGTTCAGACGGTTCTGGCACGGATACCTGCGGCGCCATACCGGGCTGATGGCCATCGCTTTTGGCTTTACGGTGATCGAAGGCAGCACCTTGGGGGCGTTAAGCTATCTGATCAAACCGCTGTTTGACCGGGTGTTTTCGACCGGTGGCGAAGACATTCTGCTGTGGGTTGGCCTTGCGATTTTGTCACTGTTTGTGATCCGGGCCATCACGCTTGTCGTGTCGAAATTCATCATGACCCTTGTGGCGCAACGAACCTCGACCCAAATGCAGGTTGATCTGCTGCGCCATATTCTGACACTGGACACCGCCTTTTTCCAGGTCAACTCGCCGGGCGCGCTGATGGAGCGGGTGCAGGGCGATACGTTGGCGGTGCAGGGACTGTGGTCCTCGGTGCTGACGGGGCTGGGCCGCGATGTTGTGGCGTTGGTATCCCTGTTTGCGGTGGCGCTGACCATCGATGTGCGCTGGACCTTGGCCGCCTTGGTAGGCACCCCGCTGTTGATTTTGCCGGCGTTGATCGTGCAACAATATATCCGCAAGAAAACCATGCAAATGCGCGAGCAGGCCAGTCTGCGCGCCACCCGGCTGGATGAGATCTTTCACGGCATCCAGGCGATCAAACTGAACCGGATGGAAGTCTATCAGACTGACCGTTTTCACCGCATCGTCGGGGCAATCGTGCGGGCCGAAGTGCGCATGGCCACCGGTCGGACTACCCTTCCGGCATTGATCGACATTATTACCGGACTTGGCTTTTTCGCCGTTTTGATGCTTGGCGGACGCGAGATTGCCAGCGGGGAACGCACCGTTGGCGAATTCATGTCGTTCTTCACCGCGATGACACTGACGTTTCAACCGCTGCGCCGATTGGGCGATTTGTCAGGTGTCTGGCAGATTGCCGCAGCCAGCCTAGAGCGGATTTACCGGCTGTTTGACACCCAGCCTGCAATGCCGCGCAAACCCGCCACCGTCCACCCTGCCCCCGGCGCACCCGAGATCCGGCTGGACAATGTGCATTTCTCCTATGGCGAGCAACCTGTGCTGCGCGGCATCAGCTTTACGGCTGCGGCGGGCAAGATGACGGCACTGGTTGGTGCGTCGGGGGCAGGAAAAAGCACGGTGTTCCATCTGCTGACCGGGTTGGCCGAACCTGGTGCGGGGCATGTATACATTGGTGGACAAGACAGTGCCGCCATTTCATTGTCCGATTTGCGCGCGCAGTTTGCGGTGGTGTCGCAGGATTCGGCGCTGTTTGATGAAACCATCTGCGAGAACGTGACCCTTGGCCGCGATATCGCCGACGCCGATCTGAACGCAGCGCTTGATGCAGCCCATGTGTCGGATTTTCTGAAAACCATGCCACTGGGTGTCAATACCCCCGCAGGCCCGCGCGGATCGGGCCTGTCAGGCGGCCAACGGCAACGCGTTGCCATCGCCCGCGCTGTGCTGCACAACGCGCCGGTATTGCTGCTGGATGAAGCAACTTCATCGCTGGATGCGCAATCCGAGGCATTGGTAGCCGAGGCGCTGACCCGCCTTGGCCAAGGCCGTACCACGCTTGTTATCGCGCACCGTCTGGCCACGGTGCGTGAGGCGGACAAGATCGTGGTGATGGATCAGGGTCGGGTGGTTGATCAAGGCACCCATGATGAACTTTTGGCGCGCGGCGGTATCTATGCCGATCTTTACCGGTTGCAGTTTCAAGGCTGACCCCTACCTTTGCAATCAGCAACCAAGGAGGCGACCATGCAAGGCGAAACCGCAACCGACAGGCGGCTGATCAGCCTTGGCGGTACCGATGCGTTAGGTTTTCTGCAAGGATTGGTCAGCAATGATGTGCTTGCCTTGGGCAAAGGTCCGGGCATCGTCTGGGCAGCGCTGCTGACGCCACAAGGCAAATACCTTGCCGATTTCTTTGTGGTCAATACCGGTAGGCAGTTGTTGCTGGATTTGCCCGAAACACTTGCCGACGCCACTCTGCGTCGCCTGACGATGTACCGATTGCGCGCTGATGTGCAGATGACCCCGTCAAGCTTGCACGTCATACGCGGCTTGGGCGTGGCCCCGGCGGGTGCCCTGCCCGATCCGCGCCACCCAAGCCTTGGCTGGCGGGCGTATGGCGATACCCCTGGCACGGAGCCGCAGATCGACTGGAACGCCATCCGGGTTGCCCATTGCATTCCTGCGTCCGGGATCGAACTGATCCCAGACGACAGCTATATTCTGGAGTCGGGGTTTGAGGCGCTGCATGGCGTCGATTTTCGCAAAGGCTGTTATGTCGGTCAGGAAGTCACCGCCCGGATGAAACACAAAACCGAGTTGCGCAAAGGGCTTGCCCGCGTACGCCTGCAAGGCACAGCGCCGGTCGGCACCGAAATAGTGGCTGAAGGCAAGGCCGCTGGCACGCTGTTTACCCAATCGGGCGACTACGCCATTGCCTATCTGCGCTTTGATCGCGCGACGGGCATGATGCAGGCCGGGGATGCGCAAATCTGGTTGGCCGAATAAAAAGACCGCCCCGAAGAGCGGTCTCTCAAGATTTTTGAAAAATCCTGCACAGTCTTTAAGGAAATTCGGGTCGCCGAACCAACGCGCGTCGTCGCTTAGGCGCGTTCGGAATATTCCATCAATTCGGTATGCACGATGATATCTTCATCCGGCCCAATGAACGGCGGGATCATGATACGCACGCCGTTGTCCAGAATGGCGGGCTTAAAGCTGTTAGCAGCGGTCTGGCCCTTTTGCACCGGCTCGGTTTCCACCACGCGACACTTTACCTTTTGCGGGATCGACACGTTCAACGGCTCGTCGCCGTAATATTCTACCGTGGCGGTCATGCCGTCTTGCAAGAACGGGCGGCGGTCGCCCAGCAACTCGGCGTCAATCTCGGTTTGCTCATAGGTTTCCGAGTCCATGAACACCAAACGACCGTCCGTTTCATACAAAAACTGCTGATCTTTGTTTTCAAGCGTCACGCGTTCCACTTTGTCTTCCGACCGGAACCGCTCGTTCAACTTGCGACCATCGCGCAGGTTTTTCAACTCAACCTGTGCGAAAGCGCCGCCTTTTCCGGGCTTTACATGGTTGACTTTGACAGCGGCCCACAGGCCCCCATCATGTTCCAGAATAAAGCCGGGCTTGATTTCGTTGCCGTTGATTTTTGGCATTGTGGCAAAACCTTGACAAAAGGTTGAAGGGAGACAAGCCGCCCCTATATATGTGCAAGGTGCCTGTGGCAAGGCAACTAGATAGAGTAGTGCTTTATGTTTAGTCATGCAGTATATGCATGGCAGTTATTCCAAAGACGAAGCCCCGAATCGTTATGAAATCGTCATATTCGCTGAACGCCGAAAAACGCAAGAGCAAGAACAGGAACATCAGATGGCTGACTTTGTAGACGGAACCGCCTTCAACTATGAACAGGGGCAGCGCGCCCGCAAGCTGTTCGCGGCCGTTGTGCTTGCAGCGCTGGATGACGCGATTGCAGATGACAAGAAATACGGCAATGGCCCCGAACAGATCGCCCGTTGGGCACGGTCGCGCGATGGCCGCGAAGTGCTGTCTTGTGCTGGCATCGACCCGAACGAGCGTGTGGTAAAGGGCCTGATGGAGTTCGTCTCGAAGGGCGTGCGCACAAGCGTGGCACTGTCGCGCGAGGAAAGCGAACGCCGCCATGCGCAAGAACTGGATCAAGCCGAAGCGGCCTGATCAACCTTTCGCAATCGGCAATTGGAAACGCGCCTTCACGGGCGCGTTTTGTTTTGCAAAGCAGTCTTGTAAAGTCGGGGGCCATCGCGCGAAGTAGCGCTGCGCAAAACGGCGGAGGCAAATCGGATTAGTCGAATTCGCGGGTCGCCATCGCGCGATTGATCTCGGCGCGCACCAATTTGCGCACATTGCGGGTGATGCGTTCGCCCAGCGCACCCTGCAATTCCTCACGAATGATATCGCGGACCAGATCGCGCAACACCTCTTCATCGACAACGGCATCTTCGTCGTCAAACACCCCAATACGGCTTTCGACTTTTGCCGCGACGGCGGCGGCAGCGGCCGCCAATGCCGCGTCAACTACCGCTTCGGGAATCGCGTCTGTCTCGGCCCCGCTTTCGGCTTCCAAAATCTCGGCCACCGCTTCGGCTTCGGCCAAATTTGCGCGGTCTTCTTCGCTTAGAGGCGGCGTTGTGAAATCTGCAGGGCTAAGGGCGGCCGAACCGACCATGCCCCAATCCTCTTCTGACGCCCAAGTGTCGGCCACAGGCATCGCGTTGGAAACCAGAATTTCCGCCTCTTCAACTTCGTCCAGTGACCGCAGCACCATCTCGTCGCGGTTTGCATCGGCCCAACCCTGATGTGACCAGTCAGCCTCGACTGTGCCCTCTTCAGCCTCGCCTTCCCAACCCTGCCCGGTCACAGCCGCACCCAACGCCGCCACCACGGATTCGATCGACGCTGGCTCGTCTGTTGCAGAGCCTGCCGGATCGGGTAGGTCATCCGCCTCATCTTGGTTGTGATCACCGTAGGCAATGCCATCCAGCAGCGCCTGCAAATCCGATGCCGGGGCATCAGGTTCCTCGATTAAAGAGGGTTCTGCGCCAGCACCACTGACGGTTTGCGCGGCAGCTTGCGGCGCCTGATCCAATGGATCGCCCGGCCAAGCGTCGGCATGATCGGTTTCTTCGCCTTGGCGGCCGCCTTCCTGACCTTCGGGAAACAGCGCATCGCCAGCACGAGAGACATCCGCCTCCTCAGCCACGACCCGC
>JBAVTI010000079.1:0-5155 GCA_049696055.1 Paracoccaceae bacterium
TCCACGTCAAGCACATCGCCCGACATCGCTTCAACCACGATATCGTGCTGCAACAGATCGGTGCGCACTTTGGTCGGGTTGGCGTCGTGTTTGTCGATCTTGTTGATCGCCACGATCATCGGCACATTCGCCGCTTTCGCGTGTTTGATCGCCTCAATGGTCTGCGGCATCACGGCATCATCTGCCGCCACCACCAGCACCACGATATCCGTCACCTGCGCGCCACGCTGGCGCATCGAGGTAAAGGCCGCGTGGCCCGGCGTATCAAGGAACGTAAGCTTGGCACCCGAATCGGTGGTCACCTGATAGGCGCCGATATGTTGGGTAATGCCGCCCGCTTCGCCCGACACAACGCTGGTTTTGCGAATCGCATCCAGCAATGAGGTTTTGCCGTGGTCAACGTGGCCCATGATCGTCACGATCGGGGGCCGCGCAATCCGCGCCTCGTCGGTATCGGTCACCTGATCAATCACTTGTTCCACGTCGGCGTCGGAAACCCGCACCGCACGGTGGCCAAATTCTTCGATCACCAGTTCCGCCGTATCGGCGTCAATGGCTTGGTTCATCGTCACCATCATGCCCATTTTCATCAGGCTTTTCACGACGTCCGCAGCGCGTTCCGTCATCCGGTTGGCAAGCTCTGACACCACGATGGTTTCGGGCAATTGCACGTCACGGAATTGCTTTTCAGGCTTGTTAAAGCCCAATGCCTTTTGGCGCGCTTTTTCCTGCTTGCGCTTCATCGCAGCCATAGACCGCGTGCGCCCGCCTTCGCCCGCCAACGCATCATTCAGCGTCAGCTTGCCCGAGCGGCGTGCCTCATCAACCTTGGCCTTGGCATTGCGGTCGCGTTCAGCCGCCCCGCGATCATCGCGCTCGCGATCGGTCTTGCGTGGCCCAAGCGCTGGCTTCAGCGACGCAGGCCCGCGCACATCATCACCAACGGCTGGTGCGGCTGGTGCCGCCCCTGCTGCGGGCTTGCGCGATGTGGGGGCCGGTGCAGCCGCCGCTTCGGCGCGCTGCGCCTTGATCTCGGCTTCCGCCTTGACGCGGGCTTCTTCAACCAGCTTGACGCGGGCCGCATCTTCGCGCTCGCGCTCATCACGCTCTTTGGCTTCAATCTCGTCGCGCCGCTTCTGACGATCTTCCTCGCGGACACGATCATCCTCGGCGCGCTTTACCGCGTCTTCCGCTTCACGCACTTTGGCGTTGCGCAACGCCGACAGACGCCGTTCCATTTCGGCATCGGAAATCCCCGCCGGGCGCTTTGACGGATCGCCAAGATGCGACGGCGTGCCCGTTGCAGCCGCAGACCCTGGGGCACCGGGCTTAGTGGGAACAACCACGCGCTTGCGCTTTGTCTCGACCACAACACTTTTTGTGCGGCCGTGGCTAAAGCTTTGCTTCACCTGTCCGGAACGCGGCGCACCGCCACCAAGCCCAAGAGGTTTCTTACCGTCTGTATCGGTCATGCGTCTTTCGTATCCCTTTGGGCGGTCTCGCCGCCAAATTGCCCACGGAGTCCCGCAAGCCTTGCCGCTTCCTCTACAACACGCGCCGTGAGTCCACCAGCCGCAAGCGCGCCGTGTATTGCATGTTCACGACCGAATGCCAAACCCATTTCCTGAGCAGTCAAACAGCCGATATAAGTATTATTCCCGTCAGGTCGCCGCAGCTTTGATTTGCCTGCCTCCGACCCGTCGCTGGCTTGGATAAGCACGCGTGCCTTTTCCTTCACCAGCAAGTCCTTCACCTTCTCATAGCCCGTCACTGCCCGCCCGGCTTTACGGGCCAGACTTAGCAGGTCGATCACCCGGCGCAGCTGCAACCGCTCGACCAGATCAAACAAGCCGTCCGGCACCTGAACCGGTCGCTTGGCCGCGCGGGCAAACAGCCCCTTGGTGGCGGCCTTTTCAATCGCCGCCCGGTTGGCAGACACATAAATGCCCCGCCCCGGCAAGCGACCCAGAATATCCGGCGTCACCTGCCCCTCCGGCCCAATGCCAAAGCGGATCAAACCGCCCTTGGGTTGGCTCTCACCGGTGACGATGCACTTGCGCTCTGGCAGTTCGGCTTTTTGCCGAACATACCCTTCCGCACGCAGCGGCGTCCCGTCAGGGCCTATCTCCAATGGCGTTTCCCCGTCAGGGGATGCGCCAGATGGCAAATCCCCATCAGGAAGAACGCCATTAGTTTCATCGTCTTGGTCGCCGCCCATCATCTTTGGCGTGCCCGAGGCCCTTAGGCCTCGGCCTCCTCGTCTTCAGCTTCGGCCTCTGCCGCGCCGGGCAACTCGCTTGGGTCAACCCAACCCAGCATAACCCGTGCTGTCATCACCAAATGCTGCGCTTCTTCAAGGCTTACGTCAAATTTTTCCAGAACACCTTCGTCCTTGACCCGCGCCCCGTTCACCGTGGTCCAGCCACCGGCCAATTCCCAGTCCGCACAGGTCGCAAAGTCTTCCAGTGTCTTGATGCCGTCGTTGCCCAACGCCTCAAGCATTTGCGGCGTCAGCCCTTCAAAGTTCACCAGCGAATCTTCCACACCCAGTTCGCGTGCAGCCGCCATCGCCTTGATATTCGCGGCTTCCAGATAGTCGCGCGCCCGTGCCTGCAACTCGCCCGCCGTGCCCTCATCAAACCCGTCAATCGACAGCAGTTCTTCGGTATCTACGTATGCCACTTCTTCAAGGTTGGTGAACCCTTCCGAAACCAGCAACTGCGCCATCATCTCATCAATATCGAGCGTGTTGATGAACAACTGGGTGCGCTCGGTAAACTCGGCCTGACGACGGGCCGATTCGTCGGTTTCCGTCATGATGTCGATATCCAGCGCCGTCAGCTGGCTTGCCAACCGCACGTTCTGGCCCCGACGACCGATCGCCAGCGACAATTGCTCGTCCGGCACCACAACCGTGATCTTGCCAACTTCTTCGTCGATCACAACCTTGGATACTTCCGCTGGCTGCAACGCGTTCACCAGGAACGTCGCCTGATCGGCATTCCACGGAATGATGTCGATCTTTTCGCCCTGCAATTCGTTCACAACGGCCTGCACCCGGCTGCCGCGCATACCAACGCAGGCACCCACCGGATCAATCGAGTTGTCATACGAAATCACTGCAATCTTGGCGCGCGAACCGGGATCACGGGCCACTGCCTTGATCTCGATGATGCCATCGTAAATCTCGGGCACTTCCATCTTGAACAATTCCGCCATGAACTGCGGGTCGGTCCGGCTCAGGAACACCTGCGGGCCGCGCGCTTCGCGGCGCTCGTCCTTGATATAGGCGCGGATTCGGTCGTTCGGGCGATACGATTCGCGGCCGATCTTTTCGTTGCGGCGCAAAATCGCTTCACCCCGGCCAATATCAACGATGATATTGCCATATTCCTCGCGCTTGACCTGACCATTGATGATCGTGCCCTTGCGGTCTTTGAATTCTTCATACTGACGGTCACGCTCGGCTTCGCGCACCTTTTGCAGGATCACCTGCTTGGCGCTTTGGGCCGCGATTCGCCCCAGTTCCACCGGCGGCACTTCGTCAATCACCTCGTCGCCCAATTGCGGGTCGGCCAGATGGTCCTTGGCCTGCTTTACGGTCAACTGCGCATGGTGATTCTCTACCGCGTCATCCGCAACCACGGTCCGAATGCGCGCAAACGTCGCCCGCCCGGTCTTGCGGTCAATCCGCACCCGGATATCCAACTCCGAGCCGTAGCGCGACTTTGCCGCCCGCGCCAAAGACTCTTCCATCGCCTGAATGACCAGTTCGGGGTCAATCATCTTCTCGCGTGCCACCGCTTCGGCGGTTTGCAACAGTTCCAGCTGGTTTGCGGATGTAATCGCCATCATTCTCTCCCGAAGTCAGTGTTTGGTCGCAGGGGTCTCAGGCTCTTCGGCCTCGTCCCCCTCAGAAGTTTCAATTTCGTCAAACTGCGTCTCGTCGATCACGCCGCTGGCTTTGCGCTGGCGCAACATTTCGGCAATCAGATCGTCCGTCAGGATCAGCTTCGCATCCGAAAGCCATTCAAACTGCAAGCCGATGGTAATCTTTTCAGCGCCTTCCTCGATCTCGATCAGCACTTCGTCGCCCTCGATCCCGGCCAGTTCGCCTTTGAATCGCCGGCGTCCGTCGATCAACTCGGTGGTCTCGATCCGCGCCTCATAGCCTTCCCAGGTGCTGAAATCCTTCAGCCGGGTCAGGGGGCGGTCAATTCCGGGCGATGATACCTCAAGCGTGTAGACATCCTCAATCGGGTCTTCCACATCCAGAACGGCAGAAACGGCGGTAGAAATCGTCGCACAATCCTCGACGATAATCCCGCCTTCGGGACGATCGGCCATAATCTGCAAGGTGCGAATCTTGCCGCCCATCAGACGGATGCGCACCAATTCGAACCCCAGTGCTTCGATGACAGGGGTCACGATCTCGGCCAACCGACGGTCGATAGCAGTTTTTGCAATAAGATCAGACATACGGGTTTCCAAAACAAAAAACGGGCCGACAGGCCCGCTTGTGACGTTCGGCAGCTTCGAGTTTGGACCTCGAAACTTCTGTTAAACGTCATATAGGCCGATCATCACCAAACTGCAAGGCCCGTCGCACCCTTCTGGCACGCAGATGCCAACCCGGCCTAACCCCGTTCAACCGCCCGCAACGCAGCCATGGTTTGCCCAGAAAGCACCGGCGATAGAAATTCGGGCCAGGATGAAAGCTTGACCGCTACCATCCCGGTATCGGGTGCCACCATCACCATTTGGCCAAAAACGCCAAAGCAATAGTGCCGCCCAAGCCGACTATCCTCGACCCAGAACTGGTTGCGATAAATGCCATGCGGCCAATCGACCGAACTGCTTTCAATCGCCAGCCCATGCTTGCCGTGCCGAATGTCCTGACACCATGCCTGCGGGATCACCTGCCGCCCGTCCACACGGCCCTCGTTCAACAGCGCCAAGCCAAACCGCGCCATATCGCGCAGCGTCGCGTTGATCCCGCCGCACGCCAAGCCATAGCCCGAACTATCGACGGTAATGCAGGCGTCCTCCGCACAGCCCAACGGCTGCCACAGCCGTTCGGAAATGATCTGCGGCAACCGCTGCCCCGTCACCCGCTCCATCGCATGCGCCAGAACATCGGTTTCCACCGACCGAT
>JBAVTI010000080.1:0-1593 GCA_049696055.1 Paracoccaceae bacterium
TGGGGTGTTTGGCGGTTGCCCATGCCCTTGGCCTTGATCCGACCATTGCCGCGCATGACCTTGGCCGCTGGACGCCCCCCGCCGGGCGTGGCACCCGCGAGCGCATCACGCTGGACGCTGTCGAGGATTTGCATTTCGATCTGATCGACGACGCCTTCAACGCCAACCCCGCCAGCCTTGCCGCAGCACTTGAGGTGCTTGGCGTCACCGTGCCTACCCACGGCGTTGGCCGCATAGAGGTGGGGCGCCGCATCGCGGTGTTGGGCGATATGCTGGAACTTGGCAGCGACGAACTTGCCCTGCATGCCGCCGTCGCCAAACACCCCGCGCTTGCCGATATTGCCACCATCCACTGCGTCGGCCCCCGGATGCGCGCACTTTACGAAACGCTGCCCACCCGCCAACGCGGCCTTTGGGTGGAAACCGCCCCCGAACTGGTGACGCGGGCGCATACCTTGGTTGACGCCGGGGATATTGTGCTGGTCAAGGGGTCCAAGGGCATCAAAGTCAGCCTCGTGGTTGACGCCTTGCGCAAATTGGGGCAGGGCACGCTGGCACAAGAGCCCAGACCAAATGGGCCCACAGGAAAAGGAAACGTGTAAATGTTGTTTTGGCTCACCGAGTTTTCCGATGGCGGCGACGTCTTCAACCTGTTTCGCTACATCACCTTCCGTGCGGGGGCTGCGTTTTTCACCGCCCTGATCTTTGGCTTTATCTTTGGCCTTCCCCTGATCAATCTGTTGCGCCGCAAACAGGGCAAGGGTCAGCCGATCCGCGATGATGGCCCCGCAAGCCATTTCGTCAAAGCCGGCACCCCCACCATGGGCGGCCTTCTGATCCTGTCGGCGCTGCTGTTTTCGACGCTGCTCTGGGCACGGCTGGACAATCCTTATGTCTGGATCGTGCTGTTGGTCACATTCGCCTTTGGCCTGATCGGGTTTGCCGATGATTACGCCAAGGTCACCAAGCAAAACACCAAAGGTGTGTCCAGCCGCATCCGGTTTGTGCTGGGCCTGATGATTGCGGGCCTTGCCGCTTATGCCGCCGCACGTTTCCATCCCGAAGGCCTGACCAACCAACTTGCCCTGCCATTCTTCAAGGATGCGCTGATCAATCTTGGCTATTTCTTTGTGCCTTTTGGCATGGTTGTCATCGTCGGCGCCGCCAATGCGGTTAACCTGACCGATGGCCTTGACGGCCTTGCCATTATGCCGGTGATGATCGCCGCCGCCACCTTGGGCGTCATCTCCTACGTCGTTGGTAACTTTACCTTTTCGGAATACCTTGGTGTGCATTTCGTCTCTGGCACCGGCGAGCTTCTGGTGTTTTCCGCCGCCCTGTTTGGCGGTGGCCTTGGGTTCCTTTGGTACAACGCCCCCCCCGCCGCCGTGTTCATGGGCGATACGGGCAGCCTTGCCCTTGGCGGTGCCCTTGGGGCAATCGCGGTTTGCACCAAGCACGAAATCGTCCTCGCCATCGTTGGCGGCCTGTTCGTGGTCGAGGCGATGTCGGTGATCATTCAGGTGCTTTACTACAAACGCACCGGCAAACGGGTGTTCCTGATGGCCCCGATTCACCACCATTTTGAGAAAA
>JBAVTI010000081.1:0-5326 GCA_049696055.1 Paracoccaceae bacterium
CCGCAGACCGATCAAGCCGCGCCAGATGCAGGGCCTGACGCACCAGCACCGTGCCATTCCATCCCAGCGTTTCGATCAGTTTCAGGCCCGGCGCACCAGCCCCTGCAGATAACGCGCTTTCCACAGCGCCTCCTCCCATTCCCCGTCGGCGGTGCTGTCATAGACCACGCCGCCCCCCACATTCAGTAGCGTCCGACCGCCCGCATACAACCGCAAGGTGCGAATCGCCACATTGAATCCTGCGCGCCCCTCTGGCGCCATCCAGCCGATGGCCCCGCAATACACGCCCCTCGGGTGCGGTTCGACCTCGTGGATGATCTGCATTGCCCGAATTTTGGGCGCTCCGGTGATCGACCCACAGGGAAAAAGCGCCGTCATCAGTGCGGTCATTCCCGGCGCACCGATCAGATCGCCAACCACCTTTGACGACATCTGATGCACCGTCGCAAACGGCTCGACGGCGAATAATTCGGGCACCCGGACAGATCCGATGCGGCTGATCCGCGCGATGTCATTGCGCAAGAGATCGACGATCATCAGGTTTTCCGCCCGCGCCTTTTCCGACAAGAACAATTCTTGCGCCAGCATTGCGTCGGTCACCGGATCGGCATCCCGCGGGGCGGTGCCTTTCATCGGGCGGGCGGCGATTTTGCCTTCGGCGTCGATGCCAAAGAACAGCTCGGGGCTGCGTGACACCACCACCGGCCCCACCCCAAGATCGCAAAACGCGCCATGACCGACCGCCTGCCGCGCCCGCAATGCGCCGTATAGCCCCAGCGCGGACCCGGCAAGTTCGGTCTGCATCGGAAAGGTAAGGTTGATCTGATAGCAATCGCCTGCGTTTATATACTCTTTTACCCGCGCAAAGGCCGCATCATAGGCCGCACGGCTGACCATCGGCTTCAATGGCGCCAGTTGCACCCCGGCAGCTTCGGCCTTGGCCTGCGCCAGCACGCCGTCTGCCGCCATTGGCCCGGCATAGACCCCAAACGCCAACAGAGGGCCCTCGCGCGCAGATCGGGGGGGCATCAAACCCATCAGCTTTGGCTCCAGCGCCAGCCCCGCCTCGTAGGCGATATAGCCCGCCACCCAGGCGCCCGCAGCCCGCAGTGCATCCAGCCGCGCCAGCGCCGGGGCCACCTCGCGCCCCTCCCAGGCCACCACCACCTCGCGCGCGCTATCAAACAGCACGGGCCGCCCCTCGGGACCATTCTCACATAAGATCACCCAAACCGCCTCCGTTTCCCGCCCTGCTGAATTAGGCCGAACCCCGCCCCGCTTCCAGCCAATTTCACCCAAGCTGCGGCAATTTGCGACCTTGCCGGAACAATTGCCCCTGCTGTCGCAATCCTGAAACAATCTATTCAATGCTTGCCACACTGAAAAACTTTGGCTTCTATAGGCGCAGGGCGGGCACAAAGCCCCTCTCAGATAACAAAACACGACCAACCAACGGTTCGGAGGGATACATAATGGCATCGGAAGACTACACCGATAAAGACCACGCGGAGGACCTCAAGGTTCTTCACGGCATGGGCTACGCGCAGGAACTTTCGCGCTCCATGTCGAAATTCTCAAACTTCGCTATCTCGTTCTCGATCATCTGCATTCTGTCAGGTGGCATCAACTCGTTCGCGCAAGCGATCAGTTCCGTCGGCGGCGCAGGCGCTGGCATCGGCTGGGTTGTCGGCTGCGTGATCTCGGGCATGTTCGCGCTGGCTATGGCGCAAATCGCATCGGCCTTCCCGACAGCGGGCGGGCTTTACCACTGGGCGTCCATTCTGGGCAACCGCTTCACCGGCTGGATCACTGCCTGGATGAACCTTCTGGGCCTGATCACCGTTCTGGGTGCCATCAACATCGGCACTGCGTTCTTCTTTGCCGGCACCTTTGGCGGCATGTTCGGCTTTACCGGCACCGCAGGCCAAGTGGTGGGCTTTGTTGCCGTCATCACCGTGGTCCAAGCCCTGTTTAACCACATGGGCATCAAAGTCACCGCGATGCTGACTGACATTTCGGGTTACATCATCTTTGCGGCCACTGCCGTGCTGATCCTTGCTTGCCTGTGGTTCGCCCCCGCCATCGACATCTCGCGGCTGTGGACCTTTACCAACTACTCGGGCGAGGCGGGCGGCAACGTCTTCCCGCAATCTGACAACATGGGCTATCTGTTCCTGCTGTGCCTGTTGCTGCCGGTCTATACCATCACCGGCTACGACGCCTCGGCGCATACCTCCGAAGAAACCGTCAAGGCCGCGCATTCCGTGCCTGCCTCGATCATTTCGTCGGTGTTCTGGGCCTCGTTCATCGGCTGGCTGATGATCTGCGCCATCACGCTTGCGATCCCGGATCTGGCTGTTGCCGCCGGCCAAGGCTGGAGCATGTTCTTCCTGACCATGGATGCCATCCTGCCTAACGGTCTGAAAATGGTGCTTTACCTTGCCATCCTGATCTCGCAGCTGCTGTGTGGTCTGGCCACCGTTACCTCGGCCAGCCGCATGTTGTTCGCCTTCTCGCGCGATAACGGCATGCCCATCGGCTCCAAGGCGCTGGCCTCGGTGTCGCCCAAGTTCCGCACCCCGGTAATCGCAATCTGGACGGCGGCCATTCTGGAAATCCTCTATGTCTGGGCGGCACAGTTCGTGTCGGTCGGCGGCACCAACCTCTATACCATCGTCGTCAACTCGACCCTGGTGTTCCTGTTCTTGTCGTTCGCCATCCCGCTGGCCTTGGGCATGTTCGCCTATGGTACGTCGAAATGGCCGAACCCCGGCCCGTGGAGCATGGGTGCCGGCCTTTACAAACTGGTCTCGGCACTGTCGCTGGTTGGCATGGCGATCATCTTCTACATCGCCATTCAGCCGCCAAACGACAAAGTCTTCATGATTGTCGTCGGCTTTATTCTGCTGGCCATCGTGCTGTGGTTCACCGTCGAGAACCGCCGCTTTGAGGGCCCGCCGATCGGCGACGCCATTGCCAAGCGCAAGTCCTTGATCGAGGCCGCAGAACGCGCGGTCGGCGAAAAGGCCTAAGCTTACCCACATCACAACCAAAGGCCGGGGCGCAATCCCCGGCCTTTTTCAATCCGCCGCCCACGTCACCACAAAACCCTTGCACAGCTTTTCCAATCACGCGACGCTTTGCCGATGACCTATCTCCTCCTCAAAGCCGCCATCTCCGGCATCCTCATCGCGCTGGCCTCGGAAATCGCCCGCCGCAATGCTGGCATTGGCGCGCTGATTGCCTCATTGCCGCTGGTCTCGGTGCTGGGCATGATCTGGCTCTGGCGCGACACCCATGATCCGATCCGGCTGGCGAACCATGCCACTGCGACCCTGTGGTATGTCGCACCATCCTTGCCGATGTTTCTGGTCATCCCCGCCCTGCTGCGCGCGGGCATGCCGTTCTGGCCTGCTTTGGGCATCGGTTGCGCGCTCACCTTCGTGCTTTACTTGATCGCGGTCTGGATTGGCGCACGCACGGGCCTGTGGACATAGGCAATCGCCCCTTGCGCCCCCGCCGCGCATGGCTATAACCCGGCAAGTTTTGCGCAGATGGGGGCCGCTATGCCAAAAAGAACCGACATCAAATCCATCATGATCATCGGTGCCGGTCCTATCGTGATCGGACAGGCCTGCGAGTTTGATTATTCCGGTGCCCAAGCCTGCAAAGCCCTGCGTGAAGAAGGGTACCGCGTCATCCTGGTAAACTCGAACCCCGCCACCATTATGACAGATCCAGGGTTAGCTGACGCCACCTATATCGAGCCGATCACCCCCGAAGTCGTCGCCAAAATCATCGAAAAAGAACGCCCCGACGCGCTTTTGCCCACCATGGGCGGCCAAACCGGGCTTAACACCGCCCTCGCCCTCGCCGACCTCGGAATATTGGAAAAGTACAAGGTAGAGCTGATCGGGGCCAAGCGCCCGGCCATCGAAATGGCAGAAGATCGCAAGTTGTTCCGCGAGGCGATGGACCGTATCGGTCTTGAAAACCCCAAGGCCACCATCATCGCCTGCCCCAAAATGGCCAATGGCAAATACGACATCAACGCCGGTATCGCCGAAGCGATGGACGCCATCGAATACGTCGGCCTGCCCGCCATCATCCGCCCCGCCTTTACCCTTGGCGGCACCGGTGGCGGCGTCGCCTATAACCGTGATGACTATGAGGCCATCGTGCGCTCGGGTCTGGAGGCCAGCCCCATGGCCCAAGTGCTGATCGACGAATCCCTGCTTGGCTGGAAAGAATTCGAAATGGAGGTGGTGCGCGATACCGCCGATAACGCCATCATCATCTGCGCCATTGAAAACGTCGATCCGATGGGCGTCCACACCGGCGACAGCATCACCGTCGCCCCCGCCCTGACCCTGACCGACAAAGAATACCAGATCATGCGCAATGGATCGATCGCCGTGCTGCGCGAAATCGGCGTAGAAACCGGCGGCTCCAACGTGCAATGGGCGATCAACCCCGCCGATGGCCGCATGGTGGTGATCGAGATGAACCCCCGCGTGTCACGTTCCTCGGCGCTGGCCTCCAAGGCCACTGGCTTTCCCATCGCCAAAATCGCCGCCAAACTCGCCGTCGGCTACACACTGGATGAGTTGGACAACGACATTACCCGCGTAACCCCCGCCTCGTTCGAACCCTCGATCGACTATGTCGTCACCAAAATCCCGCGTTTCGCGTTTGAGAAATTCGCAGGCTCCGAACCCTTCCTGACCACCGCGATGAAATCGGTCGGCGAAGTGATGGCCATTGGCCGCACCATCCACGAATCGATGCAAAAAGCCCTCGCCAGCCTGGAAACCGGCCTGACCGGCTTTGACGAAATCGCCATTCCCGGTGTCGGAGACGCCAGCACCCCCGACCGCGCCGCGATTTTCAAAGCCCTTTCCCTGCAAACCCCCGATCGCATCCGCGTTATCGCCCAAGCCATGCGCCTTGGCCTGACCAACGACGAGATCAACCAGGCCACCGCTTTCGATCCGTGGTTCCTGTCGCGCATCCGCGAAATCATCGACATCGAGGCCGAGGTCCGCAGCCATGGCCTGCCCGTCACCGCCGACGGCATCCGCCGCCTGAAAATGTATGGCTTCACCGACGCCCGCCTTGCCACCCTGACTGGCCGCGACGAAGCCCAGATCCGCCGCGCCCGCCGCAACCTTGGCGTCAACGCCGTCTTCAAACGCATCGACACCTGCGCCGCCGAATTCGAAGCGCAAACCCCCTACATGTATTCCACCTACGAAAGCCCGGTCATGGGTGACGTCGAATGCGAAGCCCGGCCCACAGCCGCCAAAAAGGTCGTCATCCTCGGCGG
>JBAVTI010000082.1:0-6690 GCA_049696055.1 Paracoccaceae bacterium
TTCGAGGCCAACCGCGACAAGATCCGCGATCCAGACCTGATCTATCCGGGGCAGGTGTTCACGGTGCCGCAAACGACACCCTAAACAAACCATTGTGCCTCTGGCCATTGCCGCGCGCGCACCTTAGGTAGGTGCGTCAGTGAGGTGCGCAATGCGAAGAACCACATCTACGGCCACCAGTGCCGACAACCACGCCCCGACCACCAGCGGGATGCAGACCATCAAACGGGTGCTGCCCTATCTGTGGCCCAAGGGCGAACCTTGGGTGAAACGGCGGGTGGTGCTGGCGTTGCTGATGCTGGTGTTTGCCAAGGTGATCTCGGTCTGCACGCCGTTTTTGTATAAAGCGGCGGTGGACAGTCTGGCGGGCGAGCAGCGCGGCGATGCCTGGTTGCTGGCGGTGGGTGCGGTGGGGCTGACGATTGCCTATGGCGTGGCGCGGCTGGGTGCCGTTGGCTTTGGCGAATTGCGCGACGCGATCTTCGTGCGGGTCGGTCAGCGGGCGCTGCGCAAGCTGGCGCTGGAGACGTTCACTCATATTCACCGCCTGTCGATGCGCTATCACATCACCCGCAAAAACGGCGGCCTAAGCCGGATCATTGAGCGCGGGGTCAAGGGCGTCGATTTCCTGCTGCGGTTCATGCTGTTTTCCATCGGGCCGCTGATCCTTGAGCTGACCATGGTTTCCATCCTGTTCGCGGTGCTGTTCGGGATCTGGTATATGGTGGTCGTGGTGGTCACGATTGCGCTTTACGTGACCTACACCTTTAAAATCACCGAATGGCGGGTGAAAATTCGCCGCCAGATGAATGATCAGGACACCGATGCCAACCAAAAGGCCATCGACAGTCTGCTGAACTTTGAGACCGTGAAATACTTTGGGGCCGAAAACCGCGAGGCGGCGCGTTATGATGTGGCGATGGCGGCCTATGAGGGGCTGGCAGTGCGCACCGGGCAATCGCTTTCGGTGCTGAACTTTGGTCAGTCGTTCCTGATCACCACGGGATTGGTGATCGTGATGGTAATGGCAGCATTGGGCGTGCAGAGGGGCGAGTTGACGGTGGGCGATTTCGTCATGGTCAACGCCTATATGATCCAGATCACCATGCCGCTTAACTTTTTGGGCACGGTGTATCGTGAGATCCGTCAGGCCTTGGTCGATATGGGTGAAATGTTCGGTTTGTTAGCGCAGCCTGCGGAAGTGAACGATAAACCGGGCGCAAATGTTCTAAAAGTGCAAGGCGGCGCCATCGAGTTTGACAATGTAAGCTTTGCCTACGATCCTGACCGGGCGATCCTGAAGGGTATTTCGCTGCGGGTTGCAGCGGGCGAACGGGTGGCGCTTGTCGGGCCATCGGGGTCGGGTAAATCGACCATCGGGCGGTTGATGTTCCGGTTTTATGATGTGACGGGCGGGGCCATTCGCATTGACGGGCAAGACCTGCGCGACATCACCCAAGACAGCCTGCATCACCAGATCGGCGTGGTGCCGCAAGATACCGTGCTGTTCAACGACACCGTGTATTACAACATCGCCTACGGTCGCCCCGACGCCTCGCGCCTTGAGGTAGAAGCCGCGGCGCGGGCCGCCAAGATCCATGATTTCATCGTGTCATTGCCGAACGGCTATGAGACCACGGTGGGCGAACGCGGGTTGAAACTGTCGGGCGGCGAAAAGCAACGGGTGGGCATTGCGCGCACTTTGTTGAAGAACCCGCCGATCCTGCTGCTGGATGAGGCGACATCGGCGCTTGATACCCAGACCGAGCATGACATTCAGGACAGTCTGCGCGACATGGGGCAGGGGCGCACGGTGATCACCATCGCGCACCGGCTGTCTACCATCGCCGATTGCGACCGTATCGTGGTGCTGGAAGACGGCCGTATTGTCGAGGTTGGCACCCATGATGCGCTGCTGGCCAATGGTGGGCGCTATGCCGCAATGTGGGCGCGCCAATCCGCCGAGGAAGAGCAAGAAGCGGCGTAACCTGCAAAGGCGGCGGGCAATTCGTGCGGCCCTGTCATGGGGTCGCAGCTTTGGCGCGTCTTAAGCCGCCTCTGCAACCAACCGGATTTGTTCAACGGTCAGGGCCTGACCGCCGGTAATATTGGCGACAACAGCGCCATTAAAGCTGATGATCCCGGCGGTGCCTGCATCGTTGGGGGTGACGGTGATGGTGGGCGGAATCGGGGTGCCATTGGCATCCAGCACGGCCTCGTAGTGCAACTCGATACTGTCGCCCGCGCCAAAATCGCTGATGGTGGACACTCCGGCAAGGCTGGTATCACGGTCATCCAGTTGGAACAGATCCGCCCCGTCACCGCCAACAGCAGTATCGCCCTTGCCGACCAAAAGGGTGTCATCGCCCAAGCCGCCGTTCAGCGTGTCAGCACCGTCAATCACCGTAGCGCCCGAGCCGGTGGTATCGGTTTCGCTAAGGCCTGACAGGAAATCATTGCCCGCGCCGCCAAACAGCGAATCGGCACCGGTGCCACCCAGAACGGTGTCATCGCCGTCGCCGCCTGCCAGCGTGTCATTGCCGCCGTTGCCGTCCAGCGTGTCATTGCCGGCCTCGCCATAGGCAAGATCATAGCCGATGCCGGTATCGACGTTGTCATCGCCAGTGCCTGCCAAAACCAGATCATCGCCGCCGCGCATCTGCACGGTATCGTTGCCCGTGCCGCTTTCGACATAGTCATCGCCGTCCGAGGCATCCAGCTGGTCGTCGCCACCGTGCAAGAACCACGCAAGGCTTTCTTCTTCGGCGGCGGTCAGGCTGTCGTTGCCTTCGGTGCCCTGCACTTCGCCGGTATAGTCTTCTTCGTTGTAAAGCGGGTGTTCATCGACGGGCACGGGGGCCGCGTCGGTTTCTTCATCGGGCGAAAACAGACCCAGATCCACGCCCAAAAAACCGGCGAACATAAGAATATAGGATGCAAGAAACATATCCATCGCTGCCAGTCGCCTCATCGTTTCTATTTGTTACACAATGCTAGGCAGAAAATATGGTTAAAAAATGGCGGCAACGGTGCCGGTTCCGGGCGATTGGGCGGGCAGGGCTTGGCAAGACCTTGGGCTTGCGTGTAAGACAATTCCAAAGAATGGGAGAGACCGCTTGAGCAACCCCGAAAGCTTTATCGACGAGGTGACCGAAGAGGTGCGCCGCGACCGGCTGTTCGCCACGTTCCGCAAGTATGGCTGGATCGGCATTCTGATCGTCGTGCTGACGGTTGGCGGGGCTGCCTACAGTGAATGGCAAAAAGCCCGCAAGTCGGCAGAGGCACAGGCTTTTGGCGATGCGTTGCTGACCGCACTAGAGGCCGAAACCCCCGAGGCGCGCAAAGCGGCACTGGCGACGGTGCCTGCAAGCGGCGACCGTGACGCGATATTGCAGCTTATCCTTGCCAGTGATCCTGCCGAAGACCACGTCGGCGCCTTGGCAGCCCTTGATAAGGTGGCAGGCGATGCGGCGTTGCCCAACAGCTATCGGGACCTTGCGGTGCTGCGCCGGGTGATCTTGGCCGGTGCCGAGATGCCGATTGCCGATCGCCGTGCGGCGCTTGATCCGATTGCCGCGCCCGGCCGCCCGTTCCGCCCCCTGGCGCTGGAGCAGATGGCCTATCTCTTGGTCGAGGCGGGCGACAAACCTGCTGCAATTGCAGCACTTCAAGCCCTGTCACAGGATCAAGAAGCACCTGCGGGCTTGCGTCAGCGCGCAACACAGATGATTGTCGCCCTCGGGGGTCAGGCAGCCGAAGGCTGATCCTTGCGGTGCCAAGTTGATGACGGGGAGGCTTTCACGGTGAAGCTCTATACTGCGGTCTCGGGGATTGCCCTTGTGGCATTGTTGGCCGCTTGTGCCGAAAAGGAACTTATCCTGCCGGGGGAACGGTTTAACGTGCGCACCCCGCTGGAAGCCAGCTTGCCCGTCGAGGGCCAGCCCGAACCGGTTGACCCGTCGCGCCTGACCGAAAACCAAAGCGTGGCGATTTCGCTGCCCGCAGCGCAGGCCAATGCCGATTGGACCCATCGGGCCGGAAATATCCGCCACGCCGCACCGCATGGGGCGCTAAGCGCGCAGCCGACCTTGGTCTGGAGCGTCAATATCGGCGCTGGCAGCAGCCGCAAGAACCGCATTTCCGCAGCACCGATTGTGGCCGATGGCCGGGTGTTCACGCTGGACGCCGTGGCCGGGCTTGCCGCCACCTCGACCGGCGGTGCAGCCCTGTGGCAGACCGACCTTGCCCCCGAGATTGACAGCGCCAGTGCCGTGTCGGGCGGTGGCATTGCCTATGGCGGCGGCAAGGTATTCGTGACCACCGGCTTTGGTGAACTGGTGGCGGTTGATCCGGCCAGCGGTGCTGTAATCTGGCGTCAGCGACTGGGGGCGCCGGTTACCGGGGCACCGGCGGTGGACGGTGGCATTGTCTATGTGGTGGGGCGTGACAGCTCTGCCTGGGCGGTGGATGCCGAAAATGGCCGGGTAAAGTGGCAACTGCCCGCAACCCCGTCGGTGGCAGGTGTTATCGGCACCGCAGGCCCCGCGATCACCGACCGCGCCGTGCTGTTGCCGTTTGGCAGCGGCGAAGTGGTGGCGGCGCTAAAGCAAAGCGGCGTGCGGGCATGGGGATCTGCGGTGGCAGGCGAGCGGCTGGGCCGTGGCTACGCCGGAATTGGCGACATTACCGGTGATCCGGTGGTGGTGGGGCAGGTGGCCTATGTCGGCAATGCGGCGGGCAAGACCGTGGCGATGTCGGCCTCCTCGGGCGAGCGGATCTGGACCGCCAACGAAGGCGCGATGGCCCCGGTGCTGGCGGTGGGCGGATCGGTGTTTCTGGTGAACGACGAGGCGCATCTGGTGCGGCTGAATGCCGAAACCGGCGAAACCATCTGGAAGGTGGAAATGCCGTATTTCACCACCGAAAAGGTCCGCAAGCGCAAGGCGATCAACGCGCATTACGGCCCGGTTCTGGCGGGCGGGCATCTGGTGGTTGCGGGCGGCGACGGGCTGTTGCGGCTGTTCAATCCAACCGATGGCGCGCTGGTGGGCACGGTGGCTTTGCCGGGCGGGGCAGCAGCACAACCCGCACTGGCCGGGGGCACGTTGTATGTTGTCTCGGGTAAAGGCCAACTTCACGCTTTCCGTTAGCCCGTTCGCGGTGTAAGGCAGCAGGCTTGACGCTGCGAACTTGCCCCCGGAGGGCCATATGACCTTTACCCTCGCCATTGTCGGGCGGCCCAACGTGGGCAAATCGACCCTGTTCAACCGGCTGGTTGGCCGCAAAATCGCGTTGGTCGATGACCAGCCCGGTGTCACCCGCGATTTGCGCGAAGGCGATGCCAAGCTGTTCGACATCCGCTTTACCGTGATCGACACGGCGGGGCTGGAGGAAGTGACCGACGACAGCCTGCAGGGCCGGATGCGGCGGCTGACCGAACGTGCGGTCGAAATGGCCGATGTCTGCCTGTTCCTGATCGACGGTCGCGCCGGGGTTACCCCGACCGACGAGGTCTTTGCCGATATTCTGCGTCGCAAGAACGCGCATGTCATTGTTGGCGTGAACAAATCCGAAGGTCGGGCAGGCGATGCCGGTGCCATCGAGGCGTGGAGCCTTGGCCTTGGCGACCCGGTGCGCCTGTCAGCCGAACACGGCGAAGGCATGGACGAACTTTACGATATCCTGCGCCCGATCGGTGACAAATACCGCGAGCGCGCCGAGGCCGATGCCCCGGTGGTCGATGTCGATATCCCCGAAGAAGAGGCCGATCTGGAGGCCGACCCCAACGCGCACAAGCCAACGCTGGAAAAGCCTTTGCAGATTGCCGTCATCGGGCGGCCAAATGCCGGAAAATCGACGCTGATCAACAAGATCGTCGGCTTTGACCGGATGTTGACCGGGCCGGAAGCCGGGATCACCCGCGATGCGATTTCGGTGAAATCGGAATGGCTGGGCACGCCGATCCGGATTTTCGATACTGCGGGCATGCGCAAAAAGGCGCGGATCAGCGACAAGTTGGAAAAAATGTCGGTATCGGACGGCCTGCGCGCCGTGCGCTTTGCCGAAGTGGTGGTGGTGCTGCTGGACGTGGACACCCCGTTCGAGACCCAGGATTTGCGGATTGCCGACTACGCCGAAACCGAAGGCCGCGCCGTGGTGATTGCGGTGAACAAATGGGATCTTGAGGACGAAAAGCAGGAAAAGCTGACCGAACTGCGCGACATGTTCGAGCGGTTCTTGCCGCAGCTGCGCGGCGCACCTTTGGTTACGGTTTCGGCCAAAACCGGCAAGGGGCTTGATCGGTTGAACGCCGCGATCCTGAAGGCGCATGACATCTGGAATCGCCGGATCCCGACCAACCGTCTGAACACCTGGTTGGGGGCGATGACCGAAGCGCACCCGCCGCCAGCCCCGGGCGGCCGTCGCATCAAGATGCGCTATATGACGCAAGTAAAGACCCGACCGCCGGGCTTTGTGGTGATGTGCAGCCATCAGGAATTGGTGCCGGAAAGCTATAAACGCTATCTGGTCAATGGCTTGCGGGATCACTTTGAGATGCCGGGCACGCCGATCCGCATCATCCTGCGCGGTCAGGGCGACAAGAACCCCTACAAGGATCAGAAATTCCACACGCCAAGCCGGTTGCGCAAACACAAGGCGTCGAAAGACCCTGATGTGAAGTGGTAAGAC
>JBAVTI010000083.1:0-4505 GCA_049696055.1 Paracoccaceae bacterium
CCCCGGCGGGTTCCGAATTCTGCCCCGAGTTTCTTGACACCGTTGATCCATGTCATTGTCGCAGCGGCCCTTTGGCGCAACGTTGGCTACGGTGATTACCAAACCGAAACAACGTCCAATGGCGGGCCATCGAATGATTCAAATTCGCATCCACGGGCGGGGTGGACAGGGTGTGGTTACGGCGGCTGAAATGCTGTCAGTGGCGGCTTTCCAGCAAGGTCGCTATGCACAGGCATTTCCCAGTTTCGGTTCGGAACGCACTGGCGCGCCGGTGGTTTCATTTTGCCGCATCGACGACAAGCCGATCCGCCTGCGCGAGCCGATTTATGCACCCGACGTCCTGATCGTGCAGGACGCCCATCTTTTGCATCAGGTTGACGTCTTTCAGGGGCTGAAGCCGGATGGTTACGTTTTGATCAACAGTCGCAATGACCCCCTGACGTTGGGTCTTGCTGACGTCGTAGCACGGTTGCCATCGGGTCGTCTGATAACCCTTCCCGCTAACGACATTGCGATGAAGCATATCGGCCGACCCCTGCCCAATGCCGTCCTGCTGGGTGGGTTTGCTGCGATGACTGGCATCATTTCGCTCGATGCGGTGGTGCATGCAATTCAGGATGCGTTTCGGGGCGACGTGGCCCTGCGCAATGCGGCTGCCGCAACCGAAGCCTATGCGATTATTGCGAAACGCGCAGCGAAAGAGGCTCTCACATGATCAGGCAAATCGAAGGATCCCTTGCCGTTGCCGAAGCTGTAGCTCTGTGTCGACCCGAGGTGATCTGCGCCTACCCAATTTCGCCGCAAACCCATATCGTCGAAGGCCTGGGCCGGTTGGTGAAAAGCGGTGCGCTTACGCCGTGCGAATTCCTGAACGTTGAAAGCGAATTTGCCGCAATGAGTGTGGCGATTGGCGCCTCGGCCACGGGAGCGCGCACCTATACCGCAACCGCCAGTCAGGGCCTTTTGTTCATGGCAGAGGCGGTTTACAACGCGTCTGGTCTTGGTCTGCCCATCGTGATGACGGTGGCAAACCGGGCTATCGGCGCGCCAATCAACATATGGAACGACCACAGCGATTCCATGAGTCAGCGTGACTGTGGCTGGATCCAGCTGTTTGCGGAAAGCAACCAAGAGGCGCTGGATTTGCATATTCAGGCCTTCAAGCTTGCCGAAGAAATGTCGATGCCGGTGATGGTGTGCATGGATGGTTTCATTCTGACGCATGCCTATGAACAGGTCAGCATGCCAACCCAAGCGCAGGTCGATGCCTATCTGCCGCCCTACGAGCCGCGGCAGGTGTTGGACCCGGCAGACCCGGTATCCATCGGGGCGATGGTCGGGCCCGAGGCATTTATGGAGGTGCGCTATCTGGCCCACGCCAAGCAAACCCTTGCGCTGGAGCGGATTCCGCAGATCGCCGCCGAGTTTGCGGATGTCTTTGGGCGAAACGCCGGGGGGTTGTTGCGCGGCTACCGGATTGAGGATGCCGAGACCATTGTGGTGGCGCTTGGTTCTGTCGTGGGCACGCTGGAGGAAACGGTTGATGCAATGCGGGAAGGTGGGGCGAAGATCGGCGTGCTGTCGATCCGGTCGTTCCGACCCTTTCCGCTGGCAGCGGTGCGGGCGGCATTGGGACATGCCAAGCGGGTGGTGGTGCTGGAAAAAAGCTTTGCGGTCGGTCTGGGCGGCGTTGTTTCCAGTGATGTGCGCATGGCGTTATCGGGCAATCATTTGCATGGCTACACGGTGGTTGCGGGGCTTGGCGGGCGAGCAATCACGCAAGCATCGCTACAGCGGATGCTGGGCGAGGCCATTCAGGACACGTTGGAACCGCTGACGTTTCTTGACCTTGATTGGGATATCGTCAAACGCCAGATCGCACGTGAAGCATCGATGCGGCGCAGCGGCCCGATTGCAGAAAACCTGCTCCGCGATATCGGCACTGTTGCCGCCAAAATCAGCTGACCAAAAGGGGCATGGCATGACCCAGGACATCAAATTTTATCAGACCGGCACGTTCACCGTTGGCAACCGCCTGCTCGACCCAGATCAACGGTCGGTGCAAGCGTCAATTGCGCGCAACAATTCGCTCACCTCCGGGCATCGCGCGTGTCAGGGCTGCGGCGAGGCGTTGGGCGCACGCTATGCGGTGGATGCGGCAATGCGGGCCACCAACGGCCAATTGATTGCCGCCAATGCAACCGGGTGCCTTGAGGTGTTCTCGACCCCTTATCCCGAAACCTCGTGGCAATTGCCGTGGCTGCATTCGCTATTTGGCAATGCCGCGGCTGTCGGTTCGGGGATCGCCGCAGCGCTGGCGGTTAAGGCGCGCAAAGCGGGGTTTGCGCAAAGTGAGGTGCGGGTGATCGCGCAAGGCGGTGATGGCGGCACGACTGACATCGGCTTTGGCTGCCTGTCGGGGATGTTCGAGCGTAACGACGATGTGCTTTACATCTGCTACGATAACGAAGGCTACATGAACACCGGGGTGCAGCGCAGTTCCGCGACGCCGCCGGGCGCACGGACCGCGACGACCATGCCGTTGGGGCCTGAACCGGGGGCCGAGTTCGGCAAGGGCAAAAACGTGCCGCTGATCGCAGTGGCGCATGAGATCCCCTATGTTGCCACCGCCACAGTGGCCGATCTGCGCGATCTTGAGGCCAAGGTCGAACATGCGATGACGCTGCGCGGCGCACGCTATTTGCAGGTGTTTGTGCCCTGCCCGCTGGGCTGGGGGGCGGCCAGTTGTGACACCATAAAACTGGCAAGGCTGGCGCGGGAAACCGGGTTGTTCCCGGTGTTCGAGGCGTCGGGCGGAGAGATTACTGCCGTCACCAAAATCCGCCACCGCGTGCCGGTCGAGGAATATCTGATGCTGCAAAAACGCTTTGCGCATTTGTTCGGTGACACCGGCAGACCCGACATTATCGCCCGAATACAGGCGATTGCCGACCGCAACATCAAACGGTTCGGTTTGCTGGAGGGTGCAACATGACCATGAAGAAGCCTTTTGCCATCACGCTGGACCCCGGGTCTTCGCTGGCCAACAAGACCGGTGCATGGCGGACAGAGCGGCCGGTTTATGTCGACCGTTTGCCGCCCTGTAACCAGCAGTGCCCGGCGGGTGAGGATATTCAGGGCTGGTTATTTCAGGCCGAGAGCGGCAATTACGAGGCGGCGTGGCGGCATCTGACCCGCGACAACCCATTTCCGGCAATCATGGGACGGGTTTGCTATCACAGCTGCGAAACCGCCTGCAACCGCTCCAAGCTGGATACGGCAGTGGGTATCAATTCGGTCGAGCGGTTTCTGGGTGACGCGGCACTGCGGGAGGGTTGGCGGTTTGACACACCCCCGCCAGGCACCGGCAAGCATGTACTGGTCGTGGGGGCCGGGCCATCGGGTTTGTCGGCGGCTTATCATCTGCGGCGCATGGGTCATGCGGTCACGGTGATCGAGGCGGGGGAAAAGCCCGGTGGCATGATGCGGTTTGGCATCCCGAAATATCGGCTGCCGCGCGATGTGCTGGACGCCGAGGTGCAGCGGATTGCCGACCTGGGTGTGCAGTTTCGCTATGGCGAAAAGGTGGCAGATATTGCCGCCACAATGCTTGCCCACAAGGCGGATGCGGCCTTTCTGGCCATCGGCGCACACATTGCCAAGCGCGCCTACATCCCAGCCAAGGATTCGTCGCATATCCTTGATGCAATCTCGGTTCTGCGCTCGATGGAGGGGGCGGAGCCGCCGATGCTGGGGCGTCGGGTTGTGGTTTACGGAGGCGGCAATACCGCGATTGACGTGGCCCGCACGGCGCGTCGGCTGGGGGCCACCGAGGCGATCATCGTCTATCGCCGCACCCGAGAGCGGATGCCTGCGCATGATCTTGAACTGGAAGAGGCGCTGGAGGAAGGTGTCAAGGTCAAGTGGCTTAGCACGATCACCGGGGCAGACGGCGGGCGTCTGACCATCGAAAAGATGGTGCTGGACGGCGAGGGAAAACCGCAGCCAACCGGCGCGTTCGAGACACTGGATACCGACGCGCTGGTGTTGGCCTTGGGGCAGGATGTGGACATGTCGCTGCTGGACGGGGTCGAGGGGTTGATGGCCGAAGATGGCGTAGTGCAAGTTGACCCGGAAACCATGATGACCGGGCATCCGGGCTTGTTTGCCGGGGGCGATATGGCACCGGGCGAGCGTAATGTGACGGTTGCGATCGGCCATGGTAAACGGGCTGCGCGCCATATTGATGCCTGGTTACGTGGGGTTCAGTTGGGGCAGAAACCGCCGCAGCAACTGGCGACTTTTGATCGGCTGAACACGTGGTATTACAGTGATGCCCCCAAAACCATGCGCCCGCAGCTTGACCTTGCCCGGCGCACCAGCAGCTTTGACGAGGTGCAGGGGGGGCTGACCGAAGAGACCGCGCTTTACGAGGCACGCCGGTGCCTAAGCTGCGGCAACTGCTTTGAATGCGACAATTGCTATGGCGTGTGCCCGGACAACGC
>JBAVTI010000084.1:0-6786 GCA_049696055.1 Paracoccaceae bacterium
TCTTGCTTGTAAGAACTGTCGTGTTCCTCATCGACCACAATCAGCCCCAACTCGCGGAACGGCAAGAACAGCGCCGACCGCGCCCCGACCACCATTTGCGTGGCCCCTTGCCCAACCATCCGCCACACCCTGCGGCGTTCGGTCATCGTCACCCCGGAATGCCATTCCGCCGGACGCGCGCCAAAGCGCACTTCGACACGGTTCAGAAACTCTGCTGTCAGCGCAATTTCCGGCAGCAAGACCAGCGCTTGCCGCCCCTGTTTCAGGCATTCCGCCACAGCCTCAAGGTAGACCTCGGTCTTGCCCGACCCGGTGACGCCTTTCAGCAAGGTTGTTCCATAGCCGCCTAATGCGACGGCGGCGACCAAGGCATCGCCCGCCGCCACCTGATCCCCCATCAGCCGCACCGCGCCCGCCGGGTCAAGGCGCGGATAGGGCAGATCGCGGGGGGCGTCTTCCTCCAGCACCACTCCGGCCTTGACCAAACCCTTGATCACGCTGGAGGTCACCCCGGCTTCGGCGGAAAGTTCGGCCAATGTCACCGCTGCACCGCCAAAGCTGCGCAACACGTCCAGCACCTTGGCGCGGGCATCGGTGGCGCGTGCAGGTTCCCCATCGCCCAGCCGATAGATCCGCCGCATCGACGGCGGATCGCCCAAACCAGGCGCGCGGGTGGCAAGTCGCAGCATCGCCGATAGCGGCGTCAGGGTATAATCGGCGGCACGCTGCAAAAAGGCGCGCAATTCATCACGCATCGGGGCGGCATCAAGTACCCGCAGAATACTGCGCACCTTGGCCGGATCATAGCCACCGATACCCGGCCCCCAAACCACGCCCAATACCCGCCGCGGCCCCAGTGGAACCTCGACAAATGACCCCAGAAAGCAGCCGCCCTCGGGTGCGCGGTAATCCAGCACCGAGCCAAGCGTGCGCCCCGTCGGTTCGGCGATCAACACCCCGATCAGATCGCCTTGCGCATAGTGCCCCGCTTCCACGCCTGCCTCTCTTTCGCCGCCCGCCATTCTGCGCTATTACACCCAGCGTAAGGGCAGCGACACCCCTGCCCGCCCATTCCAGCCGAGGATTCCGAGATGAAATTTTTTGTCGATACCGCCGATGTCGCCGCCATTTCCGAACTGAACGACCTGGGCATGGTTGATGGGGTGACCACCAACCCGTCGCTGATCCTGAAATCGGGCCGTGACATCATCGAAGTGACCCGCGAAATCTGCGGCATCGTATCGGGCCCGGTTTCCGCCGAAGTGGTGGCGCTGACCGCCGATGAAATGATCGCCGAGGGCCGCAAGCTTGCCGCCATTGCGCCGAATATCGCGGTGAAAGTGCCGCTGACCTGGGATGGCCTGAAAACCTGCAAAGTCTTGTCGGGCGAAGGGTTCATGGTCAACGTGACCCTGTGTTTCAGCGCAAACCAGGCACTGATTGCCGCCAAAGCCGGGGCTACTTTTATCTCGCCTTTCGTCGGCCGCCTTGATGACATCAACATGGACGGCATGGAATTGATCGGCGACATCCGTCAGATCTACGACAATTATGGGTTCGAGACCCAGATCCTTGCAGCGTCGATCCGCACGGCAAACCACGTAACGCAATGCGCGCTGGCCGGGGCCGATGTGATGACCGCGCCACCGGCGGTGATCAAGGGCTTGGCCAACCATGTGTTGACCGACAAGGGCCTTGAGCAGTTCATGAAGGACTGGGCGAAAACCGGACAGAAAATTCTCTGACCCCGCTTGGAACCCGTGTATAGTGCTAAGAAAATCAACCGAGGCTGACGAATGATCGAACAAGACCTGCGCGACCGCATCATCGCGGAACCCGAAGTGATCTTGGAGGATCATGACGTCATGCGCGCCCTGATTGCCGCCAACGAACGGGCAATGGGCAGCAATATCGTTGATTTGCGGGGCATTGCGATGGAACGGCTGGAAGGCCGTCTGGACCGGTTGGAAGATACCCACCGGTCCGTCATCGCGGCGGCCTATGAAAATCTGGCCGGCACCAATCAGGTGCATCGCGCGATTTTGCAGATGCTCGACCCGCTAAGCTTTGAGGATTTTCTGAAATCGCTGGCGGGGGATGTGGCGCAGACCTTGCGGGTGGATTGCATTCGGCTGGTGCTGGAATCGGTGCAAGACGCCGAAGACCCGGCGCTGCGGCGGTTGGGTGAGGTGCTGTTTGTTGCCGAACCGGGGTTCATTGCCGATTACCTTTCGGGCGGGCGCAATGTGTCGCTGCGGCCGGTGACCCTGCGCCAGACCATTCCGACATCGGACATGATCTACGGTGACCGATCCGGGTGGATCCGGTCCGAGGCGCTGTTGCGGCTTGATTTCGGCAAGGGCCGCTTGCCCGGGCTTCTGGTGATGGGGGCCGAGGATCCACATCAGTTCAAGCCCACGCAAGGCACGGATTTACTTGGATTTTTTGCCGGGGTGTTTGAACGCACCATGCGGCGCTGGCTGTCGTGAGCTTAAGCATTTCCCCAGCGGCGCGGGCCGCGATGGCGGAATGGCTAAGCCAGCTGCGCGCGCTGGATGGGGCGGCGGAAAATACCATCAAGGCCTATGGGGCCGATGTGGCGGGGTATCTTGGGTTTCTGGCCGATCATCGGGGGGAACCGAGGGGCTGTCGGCGCTGATCAAACTGCCGCTGACCGACCTGCGGGCGTGGATGGCACACGAGCGGGGGCGTGGCGTTGGCGCACGGTCTTTGGCGCGATCCTTGTCGGCGGTAAAGGGGTTTACCGGATGGCTTGCCGAACGCCAAGGTATTGATGCGACAACCGTTTTATCCGCCCGCGCCCCGAAATTCAGACGAAAACTGCCGCGGCCCTTGACGGTGGAGGGTGCTGCCGCAATGCTGGAGACGGTGGGCGATCAGGCGCGGATCGAATGGGTCGCTGCGCGTGATATTGCGGTGGTGACGTTGCTTTATGGCTGCGGTTTGCGGATATCCGAGGCGCTGGGATTGACCGGTGCCGCGCAGCCGCTGCCGGGGGTTTTACGCATTTTGGGCAAGGGCGGCAAAGAACGGCTGGTGCCGGTTCTGCCCGCCGCACAAGAAGCCGTGGCACACTATGTTTCCCTTTGCCCACATGACCTTAGGCGCGACGAGGCGCTGTTTCGTGGCACCCGTGGCGGCCCCCTGAACCCACGTTTGATTGCCTTGGTGATGGAAAAAACCCGGATGCAGCTTGGCCTTCCGGCCACGGCCACGCCGCATGCTTTGCGGCATTCGTTTGCCACGCATCTGCTTTCTGCGGGGGGGGATTTGCGGGCTATTCAGGAACTGTTGGGCCATGCCTCGCTTTCTACCACCCAAGCCTATACTGCTGTGGATACGGCCCGCCTTATGGAAGTATACGACAAGGCGCATCCGCGCGCCTAAACCTTTGAAATCTTGATATATTCGGTCAAACAACATGATGTCACCCCGCCTGAAAGCCCTGTCTGTTCACCTGTTAACTGCCACTGGGGCGGTACTTTCGATGCTGGCGATGCTGGCGGCGGTGCAGGAAAAATGGGATCTGATGTTCGTCTGGCTGGTTGTGGCGCTGTTGGTCGATGGCATCGACGGGCCTCTGGCACGCAAATATGATGTGCATACCAACTGGCCAACCTATGATGGCGTGCTGCTGGATCTGATCATCGACTACCTGACCTATGTGTTCATTCCGGCCTTTGCACTGTTCCAATCGGGGCTGCTTCCGGGGTGGACGGGCTGGGTGGCGATCATCGTGGTGGTCTATGGTTCGGTGATTTACTTTGCAGATACCAGAATGAAAACAATGGATTACTCTTTCGCGGGGTTTCCGGCCTGCTGGAATATGGTGGTTCTGGTGATGTTCGCGATCGAGCCGGGATATTGGATCATTCTTGGCATTGTGGTGGCTTTGACGGCGACGATGTTCACCAACCTCAAGTTCATTCACCCCACCCGAACCGCGCGATGGCGGCTGGTGTCGCTGCCGATGTCGGTGGCTTGGCTTTACTTTGCGGGATGGGCGGCCTGGGTCGATTTTCACCCCGAAAGCTGGGCGCATTGGGGGTTGGTGATCACCTCGCTTTACCTGACCTTTGCGGGCATCGTGCAACAGATTATTCCGCAGAAGCGGGCTGACTGAACGTATGGTTCGCGTATGGTTGATGTATGGCTTTGCGCCATACATCCATCGGCACCTTAAAGCCGGGTCAGCATGACGCCCGCCACGATCAACCCCGCCGCCGTGGCCTTGCCCGGGGTCATCTTTTCGCCAAACGCCAGCCATCCGATCAGCACGGCAAACAGGATCGAGGTTTCGCGCAACGCCGCCACCACGGCGATGGGCGCGAAAGTCATCGCCCAGATAGAGATCGCATAAGCCCCGTAAGAGGCCGCCGAGGCGAGGCCACCCATCGCCCAGGCGCGGGGGTGCGCGGGCAGCACCGAGAAGCCACGCAGCGCCAACATGCCGCTTGAGAACAGACAGCCATCGACCACGAAAACCCAAGCCACATAGCCCACCGCATCGCCCGACACCCGCGCGCCAAGGCCGTCGATCATCGTATAAGTGGCGGTCGCAAGGGCCGAGCCGATGGCATAGGGCAACAACTTGCGGGACTCGCCGTTGGTAAAGACGCCGCGCGCCATCAGGGCGATGCCAAGGCCAAGCACGGCGATGCCGGCGTATTCCTGACTGCTGATCTTGTCGGCAAGCAAGCCCGCGCCGACCAAGGCCACGATCATCGGCGCGGCACCGCGGGCGATGGGGTAGACGCGGGAAAGATCGCCCCGGTCGTAGGCGTAGGTCAGAAAGAACTTGTAGAAGAAATGGGTGCAGCCCGCAGCGATGATCCACGGCCAAACCTCGGTCGCCGGAAACGGCCGCCAGTAGGCGACAGCAAGGCCGATGGGAATCTCGGCCAGTGACAGAACCACCATGCCTCCGATTTTAGAGGTGCCAAGTTTGATCAGCGCGTTCCACAGGGCGTGCAGAAAGGCGGCCCCAAGGACCGCCAGCAGGATACCAATTGTCACAATCTGCCCTGTTCTTGGTTAATTTGCCGTCATGAAACTGTTACATTCCGGTTGGTTCGTGGCAAGGCGTCAGATCAAAAGCGAGGCAGCACCTTCAAGTTTCAGCAGGGCGATTTTGGTCTCGATGCCACCGGGGGCGGAAAAGCCACCAAGGGTTTTAGCCCCCAGCACACGGTGGCACGGGATCAGGATCGGGATCGGGTTGGCACCGCAGGCTTGGCCAATGGCCTGGGCCGGGGCGTTCAGGCTGCGGGAAAGATCGCCATAGGTGCGGGTTTCGCCGTAGGGAATGGCGGCCATGGCGCGGCGCACTTTTTCGTGCAAGCCGGTGCCGAAATCCAGCGGCAGATCAAAGGCTTGCCGGGTGCCCGCGAAATATTCATCCAGTTGCCGGACGGCGGTTTTCAGCAGATCGGATGGGGTGTCAGCACCGTCCTGCGCCCAGCGCAGGCGGATGATGACGCCGTCTTGTTCGGTGATCAGCAGGCGGCCAAGCGGCCCGGTATAGGCCGCCTGGATCATCGGTTAGCCCAACGCGTCGTTGCAGCGTTTGCAGGTGTGGGCGTGTTTGTGGGTGCCGACGTCGGGCAGAATTTGCCAGCAGCGTTGGCATTTTTCGCCGATTGCCAACTCGAACACCACGCCGACGCCCGGCACTTCGGGCAAGCGGAACGATTCCTCGGGCATCGGGTCGGCGGTCAACTGCAGGTCAGACGTGATGCACAGGTTGGCGAAATCGACCGATTTCAGCATGGCCAGCGTGGTTTCATCGGCAATGTGGACCACAGGCGCGGCCTCAAGCGATGCACCGATGACTTTGGCGGTGCGCTGAACCTCCAAAGCGGCGGTGACGGCGCGGCGGACCTGCCGGATTTGCACCCATTTTGCGGCCAGCGGCTCATCAAGCCAATCGGCGGGGGTGTGGGGCATATCCATCAGGTGAACCGACGAGTCTTCGCCGGGGAAACGCGACAGCCAGACATCCTCCATCGTGAACACCAGAACCGGGGCAAGCCAGGTGGTCAGGCGGTGGAACACAGCATCCAGCACGGTACGGGCCGAGCGGCGGCGCAGGCTGGTGGCGGCATCGCAATAAAGGCTGTCTTTGCGGATATCAAAGTAGATCGCCGAAAGATCAGTGGTGGCAAAGGCGAACAGCTTCTGGAACACGCCCTGGAAATCGTACTTGGCATAGCCGTGACGCACCTCGGTATCCAACTCCGCCAAGCGATGCAGGATCCAGCGTTCCAGTTCGGGCATATCGGCGGGGGCGACCTTTTCGGCGTCGGTAAATCCGGCGAGGTTGCCCAGCATGAAGCGCATGGTGTTGCGCAGGCGGCGATAGCTGTCGGCGGCGCCTTTGAGGATTTCCTTGCCGATGCGCAGATCAATTGTGTAGTCCGATTGCGCCACCCAAAGGCGCAGGATGTCGGCACCGTATTCGTTGATCACGGTTTCGGGGGCGGTGGTATTGCCAAGCGATTTGGACATTTTCATGCCCTTCTCGTCCAGCGTGAAACCGTGGGTCAGCACGCCGCGATAGGGCGCGCGGCCCTTGGTGCCGCAGGCCTGCAGCATCGAGGAATGGAACCAGCCGCGGTGTTGGTCGGTGCCTTCAAGGTAAAGATCGGCAAGGCCATCTGCCGATCCATCGGGGCGGTCGCGCAGCACGAAAGCGTGGGTAGAGCCACTATCGAACCACACATCCAGCACGTCGAACACTTGGGTATAGGCAGCGGGATCGGCGAT
>JBAVTI010000085.1:0-3935 GCA_049696055.1 Paracoccaceae bacterium
CGAAGGCCGCGCTTTTAATCTTGCCAGGTAACAAGAAAGACATGGTGCCCAGGAAAGGACTCGAACCTTCACACCTTGCGGCACACGGACCTGAACCGTGCGCGTCTACCAATTCCGCCACCTGGGCCAAGTGTCGTGGAGCGGGATTTAAAGACGCCAAGCCGGAGTGTCAACGGGGAGAGAGGAAAAATCGTCGCTGTATTTGCGACTTGTTCCCGAAGCCCCTTAAAGTTATTCAAGCAAGCGAAATTGCAGCTTTCCCACGGGGACTTGGGCTATGAACAAACTGGTCACAATTTACGGCGGTTCGGGCTTTGTGGGGCGCTATATTGCGCGGCGAATGGCGAAAGAGGGCTGGCGTGTGCGGGTGGCGGTGCGTCGCCCGAATGAGGCGCTGTATGTAAGGCCTTATGGCGTTGTCGGCCAGGTTGAACCTGTGCTGTGCAACATCCGCGATGATGCGTCCGTGCGGGCAGCAATGCGGGGGGCGGATGCGGTGGTAAACTGCGTCGGGATTTTGAACCGCGACGGCAAGAATACTTTTGATGCCGTGCAGACCGATGGTGCGGCGCGGGTGGCGCGGATCGCCACCGAGATGGGTGTGGGCCAGTTGGTGCATCTGTCGGCAATTGGTGCCGATGCGGCGTCAAGCAGCGCTTATGCCCGGACCAAAGCGGCGGGTGAGGCGGCGGTTCTGGCGGCCTATCCGGCAGCCGTGATTTTGCGGCCTTCGGTGATTTTCGGCAATGAGGATCAGTTCTTCAATCGTTTCGCCCGTATGGCGCGGTTTGGCCCGGTGTTGCCGGTGGTGGGGGCCAATACCCGGTTCCAGCCGGTGCATGTGGATGACGTGGCGCAGGCGGCGGTGAAGGCCGTGCTGGGGCAGGCCGAGGCGGGGGTCTATCAGCTTGGCGGGCCGGATGTGGCCACATTCCGCGAATTGATGAGCCAGATGCTGGCGGTTATTCAGCGCAGGCGCCTTGTGCTGAACGTGCCGTTCTTTGTGGCGCGGATCATCGGGTTTGGTTTTGACGCGCTGCAAGCGGTGTCATTGGGGCTGATCAACAACAAGATGCTGACCGGCGATCAGGTAAAAAACCTTGCCCACGATAATGTGGTGGCCCCCGGTGCCAAAGGTTTTGCCGAACTGGGCATTGTGCCTGCGGCAATGGGGGCGGTGTTGCCGGAATACCTGTGGCCGAACCGGCCCGCCGGGCAATATGCCGCGATCAAGGATTCTGCCAAGAATCTGCGTAAAGTTTAAACCGTGGCCGAGCCGACGACTTTGGTTGCAGCCTTTCTGGGGCTGATCGAGGGGCTGACCGAGTTTATTCCGGTATCCTCGACCGGGCATATCCTGCTTGCGGGTCATTTTTTGGGGTTTCAGTCGGCGGGTAAGACCTTTGAGGTGGTGATCCAGTTTGGCGCGGTTCTGGCGGTGCTGACGGTTTACGCCGCGCGGTTGTGGGAAGTGTTTTCCACCGCACACCGCGATCCACAGGCGTTGCGGTTCATCGTGGCGGTGTTGCTGGCGTTCTTACCTGCCGTGGTGATTGGCATCTTGGCGCATGATTTCATCAAGGATGTGCTGTTCGAGTCGCCTATGCTGATATCGGTAATGCTGATCCTTGGCGGGATTGTGCTGCTGTTTGTCGATCGGATGGCGCTGAACCCCAAGTATGACGACCCGATGGATGTGCCCTTGCGGGTGGCGGTGGTGATCGGGTTTGCCCAATGTCTGGCAATGATTCCGGGGGTTTCGCGGTCTGGTTCGACCATCGTCGGGGCTTTGGCGATGGGGGTTAGCAAGCGGGCGGCAGCCGAATTTTCGTTCTTTTTGTCAATGCCGACGATGGGCGGGGCTTTTGCCTATGATTTGTATAAGAACCGCGATGTTCTGGATCTGAGTGCAGTGTCCGAAATCGTCGTCGGGTTTGGTGTGGCCTTTGTCGTGGCCGTTCTGGTGGTGCGGTCTTTGCTGAATTACGTCAGCCGCAATGGCTATGCGCTGTTTGGTTGGTGGCGAATCATTGTGGGTTCGCTTGCGCTTGGGGCGCTTTTGTTAGGTTTTTGAGGGTATAGGTAATATATGCTGACCTATTATTGTGAAAAACCGTCAGCAATTTTGACCTATGCGCCTAAAAACCATTAAATAGGTAAGCTTTGCTGACTTTTATTCCTGCGCCGGGCGGCTTATGAAGACGAACCCAAGATTTGCCGCAGGGAGGCGCCGTTATGGCCAAGCAACGCATGCTCCAGTTCGTCACCGTGAAGAAGGAGATGCCGGAGAAGCGTCCGCCTAACTTACGCGCTCAAGACTTCCATGAGATTTACCGAGAGTTCGCAGCCCAAAAGGCGGCGGAACAGGCGGGGCGGTGCAGCCAATGTGGCGTGCCCTATTGCCAAAGCCATTGCCCGCTGCACAACAACATTCCCGACTGGCTGCGGCTGACGGCTGAGGGGCGGTTGCAAGAGGCGTATGAGCTTTCACAAGCGACCAATACCTTCCCCGAAATCTGTGGCCGTATTTGCCCGCAGGATCGGCTGTGCGAGGGCAATTGCGTCATCGAAAACTCGGGTCACGGCACGGTGACCATCGGCGCGGTTGAAAAGTATCTGACCGATCTTGCATGGGAGCAGGGCTGGGTTCTGCCAATCAAACCGGGCGCAGAGCGTGCGGAATCGGTTGGGATTATTGGCGCTGGGCCGGGCGGTCTGGCGGCGGCGGACGTGCTGCGCCGGCGTGGCGTGCAGGTGACGGTGTATGACCGTTACGACCGGGCTGGCGGCCTGCTGACCTATGGGATTCCCGGATTTAAGCTGGAAAAACCGGTAGTTATGCAGCGGATCGAGCAGTTGGAAAAGGCGGGCGTGGCGTTTGTTCTGAACTGTCGGGTCGGCGAGGATTTGTCGTTTGACGCCATTCGCGGCCAACATGATGCAGTGCTGATTGCGACCGGCGTTTACAAGGCGCGCGATCTGACGGCGCCGGGTGTGGGGGCCAAGGGTGTGGTGGCGGCGTTGGATTATCTGACCGCCAGCAACCGCAAAAGCTTTGGCGATGAGGTCGAGGCGTTCGACAATGGCGATCTGAATGCCGATGGCAAACGGGTGGTGGTTATTGGTGGCGGCGATACGGCAATGGACTGTGTACGCACCGCCATCCGGCAGGGCGCTGTGTCGGTTAAGTGCCTGTATCGGCGCGATAAAGCCAACATGCCGGGTAGCATGCGCGAAGTGCAGAACGCCGAAGAAGAAGGCGTGGAATTCGTCTGGCTGACCGCGCCCAAAGGTTTCTCGGGCAGCGATCATGTTGACGGTGTGATGGTGCAACGGATGCGGCTGGGCGCGCCGGATACGACCGGACGCCAAGTGCCTGAAATCATTGAGGGTGCTGACTATATTGAACCCGCTGAACTGGCGATTATGGCGCTGGGATATGAGCCGGAGGCGCTGCCGGTGCTGTGGGGCGTGCCCGAGTTGGGGGTAACGCGCTGGGGCACCATCAAGGCGCATTTCACCACCCACGCGACCAATCTGCCCGGCGTTTATGCGGCGGGGGATATTGTGCGCGGGGCAAGTCTGGTGGTCTGGGCTATCCGCGATGGGCGTGAGGCGGCGGAGGCCATTCTGGACTATCTGGCGCAGCCTGCGGCGGTGGCGGCAGAGTGATTTCGGGGCGTATGGCCCGCGTATGTTTCACGTATGGCTTTGCGCCATACATGAAATTGTTCGGTGGATTTTCGGCGCTTTGCCTGAAAGGGCATGGGTACTGACCTAATCGGTAAGGGAGTTGCGGCGATGGCAAAGGGCAAAGGTGTGGCGATGCGACTGGCGTTTGCGCTGTTTGTGCTAAGTGCGCTGCCTGCTGTTGCGGGTAAGCAGTTTACCCCGCCCGAGGGCTGCACCTCTTATCTGACGGTGCAGGCGCGCGG